>NZ_VITO01000025.1:0-90897 GCF_007828025.1 Nitrospirillum bahiense | reverse complement strand
CCTGACTGTCCGACGAAAAAAGGCATCCTGGAATGTCGACTACCTCGAAACCGTCATACGACAACGGGGGTGAGGCACTTCAAGCGATTCCCCTGCTGATGACCGTTGCGCGGCGGAACACTCAGCCATCCTCCCCCAGGCGCCGGCGGAAAGAGGCGCCGTAGATGGGGGTGCGGGCGTCCACCATGGGGTCGGCGGGTTCGATGCCGGCGGGCAGGCGTCCGGGCAGGAACAACAGGGTGCGCTGCTGGAAGTCCTGGTCCGACGCGATGCCGGTCAGGGTCAGCGTGCCTAGGTCGACCTGCCGCCGCGCCTCCGGCCAGGCGACGGTGGCGTCATCGACCCTGTCGCCGGTCTCCGCCACCTGCAGCATCAGGCGGAAGCGCGCCGGGCCCTGGGCCAAGCGCCGCGCCATCTCCGCCGTCAGATAATCGGCCGCCCGGTCCGCCGCCTCGGCGGGGGTTAGCAGCGCCTGCCCCGCCTCCGGCATCAGGCGGTAGCGACCGGTTGTCACCTGGCCCTGGGCGTTGGCGAAGCGGAAGGCGTTGACGGCGAAGTAGCCCAGGGGGGCGTAGCTGGCCGGGACGGGCTTGGGCAGCGCCTCGAAGGCGCGGGCCGCCGGGTGACCGGCCAGGAAGGTGGGAAGAGTGCGCGCGGCCGCCGCCTGGACCATGGCCAGGAAATCAGCCGTTGTCGCTACCGGGAAGCCGTCCACAGAATGGGCGACGATGTCGGTGTCGGTGCCGTCGGCCAGATGGAACTTCAGCGCCATTCCACGAGGGCTGGCCATGGCGTCGCCATCCGCCTGGGTGGGGACGCCGGTGAAGTTGGAGAAGCGGATGGTGACAGGCGTCGGACCCGCCTGGAAGTGCGGCGCCCGGCTGACGCCGGCGGCGTCCGGGGACGGGACGAAGGTTCCCTCCACCACCAGGCCCTTGGCATGAACGGCGCGGGCACCTGGCTGATGGCCACCGAAGGCCTGGTCCAAAGCATCCAAGGTCGCCTGGGGATCGACGGGCTGGGCCATGGCCGGGGAAGAGATGGCGGCCATCAGGCCAGCCAGCGCAGCACACCGCGTCAAACGCCGCATCCTTACCCCCTCCCCCCATGCCGTCGTTGCGGCCGTTCAGACGCTCACCTCATCGCCCGTCGTCCAGCCCCACCAAGGAAGCCGCGAAGGACTGGGCGTCGAAGGGGCGCAGATCGTCGATGCCCTCGCCCACGCCGATGGCGTGGACCGGCAGGCCGAACTTCTGCGCCAGCGAGACCAGCACACCGCCGCGGGCGGAGCCATCCAGCTTGGTCAGGATCAGACCGTTGACCGACACCATCTCCTTGAACACCTCAACCTGCGAATGGGCGTTCTGGCCGGTGGTGGCGTCCAGGGTCAGCAGGGTGGTGTGGGGGGCGGTCGGGTCCACCTTCTTGATGACGCGCACGATCTTGCGCAGCTCATCCATCAGGCCCTGCTTGTTCTGCAGGCGGCCGGCGGTGTCGATCAGCAGCACGTCGGCGCCGGCGGCCCGCGCCTTCTCCAGCGCCTCATAGGCCAGGCCGGCGGCGTCGGCCCCCGTCTCCTTGGCCACCACGGGGGCACCGGTTCGCTCACCCCAAATCTGCAGCTGGCTGACGGCGGCGGCGCGGAAGGTGTCGCCGGCAGCCAGCCACACGGTCTTGCCAGCGGCGCGCAGTTCCCGCGCGTACTTGCCGATGGTGGTGGTCTTGCCCGTGCCGTTTACGCCCACCACCAGCACCACATGGGGCTTGTGGTTGCCGTCCAGCACCAGGGGCCGGGCGACAGGGGCCAGCACCTTGCCGATTTCATCCGCCAGGAAGCGCTTCACCTCATCGGGCGAAACCTCCTTGCCGAAGCGGCTCTTGGCCAGATCGCCGGTGACGCGCGCGGCCATGGCGGGCCCCAGGTCCGCCTGGATCAGCAGCTCCTCCAGCTCCTCCAGCGTCTCATCATCCAGCTTGCGCTTCGTGAAGATGCCGCCGATGCCGTCGGTCAGCCGGGTGGTGGACTTGGACAGGCCCCGGCGCAGGCGCGACAGCCAGTTGCCCTGCGGAGCTTCCTCCACCGGCGCCGTCGGGACGGCGTCCAGGACCAGGGCGGACTTGGGCGCCGTGATGGGCGCCACCACCGGCTCCTCAGCCATCTCAGGTGGCGCCGGAGATTGTTCCGGTGGCGAAACAGGCTCGACGGCGACTGGAATTTCAGGCGTGGGGGGAACGACGGCCGGGGCTTCGGCGGCGGGCTTCTTACGCTTGATCCAATCGAACATCAGCAGCAACCCATCAGCATGTCGCCATCCAGCCCGGCAATGCGGGCGTCCACGAGCGTGCCCGGCGCGAAATCGCGATCCAGCCGCACCTCGGCGAATTGTTCCGTGCGGCCGACCCGGCCCTTTTCCACCAGCACCGTGACGGTGCGCCCCTGCTGGCTGGCCAGGTGCCGGCGCACCGCCGCCTCGCCGGCCGCGCGCAACTGGGCCGCCCGCTCCTTGCGCACCGCCTTGTCCACCTGGGGCATGCGGGCCGCCGGCGTGCCGGGGCGCGGGCTGTAGGGGAAGACGTGCAGCCAGGTCAGGCCACAATCGGCCACGGCGTCCAGGGTGTTCTGGAACATCGCGTCGGTTTCCGTGGGGAAACCGGCGATGAGGTCGGCGCCGAACACCATGTCGGGCCGCAGGTCGCGCGCGCGCTGGCAGAAGGCCACGGCGTCGGCACGGCTATGCCGGCGCTTCATGCGCTTCAGCACCATGTCATCGCCGGCCTGCAGGCTGACGTGCAAATGGGGCATCAGGCGCGGCTCCTCGGCGATCAGGCGCCAGAGGTCGTCATCGATTTCCACCGGGTCCAGCGAGGATAGGCGCAGGCGCGGCAACTCCGGCACCAGGGCCAGCAGGCGGCGGATCATCTGGCCCAGGGTGGGCGCACCCGGCAGGTCGGGACCATAGCTGGTGACGTCCACGCCGGTCAGCACCACCTCGCGGTAGCCCTGTTCTACCAGGGTGCGCACCTGGGTCACGATCTCGCCCATGGGGACGGAGCGGGAATTGCCCCGGCCATAGGGGATGATGCAGAAGGTGCAGCGGTGGTCGCAGCCGTTCTGCACCTGGATGAAGGCGCGGGCGCGGCCTTCCATGCCCTGGATCAGGTGGCTGGCGGTCTCGCGCACCGACATGATGTCGTTGACGATCACCCGCTCCGCCTGGCCGGCGCCGAAGCTGGTCCAGCTGTCGGCCTTCAGCTTCAAATCATTGCCCAGGACCTGGTCGACCTCGGGCATGGCGGCGAAGGTGCCGGGGTTCACCTGGGCGGCGCAGCCGGTGACGACGATGCGGGTGTCCGGATTCTCGCGTCGGGCCTTGCGGATGGCCTGGCGGGCCTGGCGCTCGGCTTCCGAGGTCACGGCGCAGGTGTTGAAGATCAGCACCGGCCCCAATCCGGCGGCGCGCGCGTGGTCGCGCATCACCTCGGATTCATAGGCGTTCAGGCGGCAGCCGAAGGTGACGACCTGCGGCCCGCCGGCCTCGCCGGAAATCTCCGGGCCGGAGCCTTCCTGGCGGTGCTCGTGCCCATGATCAGTGTCAGCGTGCTCGGCACTCATCGTCCGGCGCCTGCCAGCAAGGCGTCATCCAACTCGCCGCTGAACGCCGTGGCCACCGGCCCGGTCATCAGCACGTGCCCGTCCTCGCGCCATTCGATGGTCAGCGTGCCGCCATCCATCACGATCTCGGCCTTGCGGCCCGTCAGGCCGCGGCGGGCGGCCGCCACCAGGGTGGCGCAAGCGCCGGAGCCGCAGGCCAGGGTGATGCCGGCGCCGCGTTCCCACACCCGCATGCGCACCCGGCCAGGCGCCACCACGGTCGCCACCTCGATATTGGCACGCTCGGGAAAGGCGGTGTGGTGTTCCAGCTGGGGACCCCACTGCGCCAGGTCCACAGCCTCCGCATCGTCGACGAAGAAGACGGCGTGAGGGTTGCCCATGTTGACGGCACAAGGGGCCGACAGCGGTCCGGCGGCCACCTCCAGCGACAGGGTGTCGGCCGGCTCAGCCAGCGGAATCTGCCGCCAATCCAGACGGGCGGGGCCCATGTCCACCGTCACGGTGCCATCGGCATGGCGGATGGCGGGCAGCAGGCCGCTGATGGTTTCCACCGTCAGGCGGTCGCGCCCGGTGCCCTCGGCCGCCACCAGCGAGGCGACGCAGCGCGCGGCGTTGCCGCAGGCGCCGGACTCGCTGCCATCCGGGTTCAGGATGCGCATGAAGACATCGGCGCCGGCCGACTGCGGCGGTTCCAGGATGATGATCTGGTCGCAGCCGACGCCGAAACGGCGGTCGGCCAGGACGCGCGCCTGCGCGCCCGTCAAGGACAGGGGGGTGTGGCGGGCGTCCAGAACGACGAAGTCGTTACCCAGCCCGTGCATCTTGAGAAACCGGCGCGCCATGATGCCCGGTTATATGGCGACGATCCGCCCCCTGTCCATGGGCGTGCCCGGCAATGCCGCCCCGCCCCCACCGCAGGTTGGGGAAAGACTATTTGCGGCCGAACACCAGCATCTTGGACAGGACGAAGTTGAAGCCCATGCCGGCCAGGGAGCCGGCGCCCTTGGCGCCATAAGGCCACAACGCGGGCAGCCATGGCAGCAGGGCCACGGCGAAGGTGGGCGCATCCAGCCAGACGATGAGGTTGTAGGTCGCCAGGTTGACCACGCCGCCCACAGCGTTGGCCGCCAGGAACTTGGCCCACTGGCGGATCGCCCCCCGCCGGCTGGCGCCGGTGAAGGTGAACTGCCGGTTCATCCACCAGGTGAAGGTGGCGGCCACGAAGTAGGAGAAGAAACCGGCGCTGTGCTTGTCCAAGCCTAAGGGGTTCAGGGCCACCCACAGCGCCCCCATGTCCACGAACAGGCCGGCCACACCGATGAGGGCGAAGGACATGACCTCCGCCTTCACGTGTTTCGGCTTGCCCTCTGGCAGATCGCCCTCTGGCAGATCGCCCTTTGGCAGATCGGCCACGCCGCTCAGCCCCGGCCCAGCGGAGCGAAATCCGGCGCCGGGATTTCCAAATAGCGCAAGCGCTTCATCTCGCGCCGCCCACGGGTGACCGTGTCCAGGATCAGGCCGCAGGTCAGCGACAGGAAGGCCAAGGTCATGAGGCTGGTGGCCAGCACCGCCGTGGGCAGGCGCGGGACCAAGCCGGTCTCCACGAAGGTGACGAAGATGGGAATGCCAAGGATGATCGACAGCAGCGCCAGCAGGATGGCGGCGACACCGAAGAACAGCATGGGCCGCTCTTCCTTCACCAGCTTGGTGATCATCCACAGGATGCGCATGCCATCCTTGTAGGTGGACAGCTTGCTGACCGACCCGGGCGGGCGGTCCTTGTAGGGGGTCTCCACCTCCGCGATGGGCATGCGCAGTTCCAGCGCGTGCACCGTCAACTCCGTCTCCGTCTCGAAGCCGCCGGCCAGCGCCGGGAATGACTTTACGAAACGGCGGGAGAAGACGCGGTAGCCCGACAGCATGTCGTTGGTGCGCTTGCCGAAAATGAAGGTCACCAGGCCGGTCAGCAGCAAGTTGCCGAAACGATGGCCGGGGCGGTAGGCAGCCTCGATCTCCGTCACGCGGGCACCGTTCACCATGTCCAGCTGCTCGGTCACCAGCCGGTCGACCAGGGCCGGGGCGCTGGCGGCGTGATAGGTGTCATCGCCATCGACCATGACGTACACGTCCGCCTCGATGTCGGCGAACATGCGGCGCACCACATTGCCCTTGCCCTGCAGCGGCTCGGTCCGCACCACGGCACCGGCGGCGCGCGCCACCTCCACGGTGCGATCCTTGGAATTGTTGTCGTAGACGTAGACGACGGCATCGGGCAGCGCCGCCTTGAAGTCGGCGACCACCTTGGCGATGGCGGCTTCCTCGTTATAGCAGGGTACCAGCACGGCCACGGTGGGCTTGCCGGACTTGTGGGCGGTGGTGTCGACCATCGCGCGGAATCCTTGGAAATAGGCGTTAGTGCACGGGGTTCATATCATGGTCCGCCGCAGGTTGCAGCGGGATGATGCGGCACAACATCATGGGCTCGTCCAGCGTCGAGGTGACACGCTGGCAGGGCTCCTCGGCGCCCTTGAGGCCATAGCGTGGCAAAATCTGGTCTATCGTCCACGTCTCCCAATGCGCCAGCAGCAGATAGAAGTCGTCGCCGTTGGCGATGCCCTGGTCGATGCGCCGGCGCATCTGGCGATTCAGCAGGATGTCGCCCTGGTCCGGGTGGATGAAATAGCTCTGCAGCCGCAGGAAGGGGATCTGCGGCGGGAAACCGGGGATGAGGAAACTGGTGGGGGCGTAGCCGGTCATCAGGATGACGGTGTGGTCCGGCCGGGGAAGGACGGGGGCCTGCACCTCGGACACCTTGGCGCCGAAAGGCCGGTCGCCCCAGGGCACGCGGGCCCAGGTGCCCGACTGGCCGGTGGCGGTCAGCAGCAGCAGCAGGACGGCGGTGATCGCACCCCGCGCCCGGGCCGGCGCCGGCCATAGGGCCACGGCCGCCAGGATCAGCACGGGCGCCAGCATTTCCAGCGGGATCAGGTAGCGGTAGATGGCGAACAGCTTCAGCCACACCAGGTAGCTGAGCGCCCCCGCCAGCAGAAGGTAGCGCCGGGCGCGGGCCGGGCCGGTGGTATCCACCACGGGCGGCCCCTCGGCCGCGAACTGTCCGCGCAGCCAGCGGGCCAGCGCCATCAGGCCGGTCAGCAGCAGCACGACATAGGCCGTCAGCACGCGGTAATCGCGGAAGACGATCTCGCCCACCAGCTTGGGATCCAAGGCCCAGGCGAAGGGGAACAGCGCGGCGGCCAAGGGGCCCTTGGGGATGAACTTGTCATCCCGGTAAGGGTCGGGCGTGCCCCAGGGGGAATGGAAGACGTTGTTGAAATAGGGGAACAGCGGGTTCTGGAAGTGGCTCCACAAGAACCACATCCAGTGGCCGGAGAAGATCGCCATGCCGGCCAGCACGCCCAGCCCAAAGAAGAAGGCCAGGAGCAGGCGGCGCCAGGGCGTGCCGCCGGCCGCCAGGAAGGCGGCGCAGGTGCCCACGGCGAAGACGATGGTGGGCTGTTTCAGCCCCACGCCGCTGCCCACCAGCAGGCCCGCCAGCGCCACGCGGCGGAAGGCCGGGCCACTGGGCGCACTCCAGGCCGCCCCCTCCCCGCCAATGGCCACCAGGATGCCGCCCAGGACGAACAGGCTGATGACGTTGTCGTAGAAGGTGGTGCCCAGCAAGCCGACCTGGCCGCCGCCCACCATGCCGCAGACGGCGACGGCCAGGGCCACCAGGACGCGGCGGCGTTCCGGCGTGGCCGAACGCTGCACCGTCCAGGCCAGGCCGTACAGCAGCACCAGGTTCGCGCCCTGGATGCTGCCCAGCAGGAATTCCACCACGCGGGCGGGCAGCACCTGGGCGGCCATGAAGAAGGGCAGGTCCAGGGTGGGGTTGTAGAAGCTGGCCACCTGGGCCGGCGCCACGTCCATGCCCCAGCGCCCGGTCAGGAAGGCGTAGGCATTGTACCAATGGTAGTTGCGCAAATCCCAGTTGCCATCCTGGCCCAGCAGCACCGCCCATAGGCCGAACAGGAAGGGGCCCGCCAGCAGCAGGCTGAGCGCCAGGCGGCGGGCGGAACGGTCTTGAGTGGGCAGCAGCATGGGCGTCCGGCAGGCAGGAATTGGCGGGCGGCGGATTGGGCTACAGAATTGGCAGGAAACTAGGGCGAAACTAGGCCGGTGACAGCCGATCAGTGCACCATGCCGACCACGTCGGCCATGTCCGCCCCGTCCAGGTCGGTGTTGGCCAGGTCGACGTCGCGCAGATCGGCCCCCGCCATCTTGGCGTCCGACAGCTCCGCATCCTTCAGCACCGCCCCCACCAGTGAGGATTGGGACAGCACCGCCCGCTTCAGCATGGCGCCCGTCAGGTTGGCGCCGTCCAGGCGGGCGCGGTGCAGGTTGGCGCTCCACAGCCGCCCCGTGGAGCTTTGGATCAGCACGGGGCCCAGATCGGCCCGCACTAGTTGCGCCCCGTTCAGGGTGGCGCGCTCCAGCGAGGCGCCGCGCAGGTCGGCGCGGCTGAGGTCGGCGTCGCGCAGGTCGGCCAGCGACAGGTCGGCCATGGGCAACGAGGTGCCCACCAGATTGGCCTTACGCAGGCAGGCGCAGTGCAGCAAGGCGGCCGACAGGTTGGCGCCCGCCAGGTCAACGCCGCTGAGGTCCAGGCTGGACAGGTCGGCCCGGGCGCCCTCACGGCCGCCCGTCTCCACCCATTCGGAATGCAGGACCAGCATGGCCGACAGGTCCAGCCCGGCATCCTCGGGCGTGGGGGCGTGAATGCCCTCCAGCACCTCTTCGGCGCGGCGCGCGTTGTCGTCCAGGATGGTGCCCATCATGAGGGCGCCGGCGAATCGGGCCAGGCCCAGCTCCGCCCCCGTCAGATCGGCGCCGTGCAGCTTGGCGCCCGTCAGGTTGGCGCCCGTCAGGTCGGCGCCCTTGAGGTCGCAGCCGGTCAGGTTGGTGTTGGTCAGGTTGGCGCGCGCCATCTTGGCGCCGCGCATGATGCAGTCCGTCAGGTCCGACTGCACCAGGAAGGTGTTGGACAGCTTGGCCCGGCTGAGGTCGGCGCCCACCACGGTGGCGCACGACAGTTCCGTCTGCACGGGCACGGCGTCGAATTCGTGGGCGGTGATGCTGCCGTCCTTGCGGACGTGCATGATGGTACCTTCGCGCAGGTCGGCCTCGGCCATGGAGGCCTGGTTCAGCACGGCGCCGCGCATGCAGGCGCCCCGCAGGTCGGCCCGGCGGAGGTCGGAGCGTTCCAGGTTGGCCAAGCGCAGGTCGGCGGCGTACAGCGACGCCCCCGACAGGACGCAATCCACCATGCGGGCGCCGAACAGCTTGGCGCCCGAGAAATCGGCCTCGGCCAGGTTCAGGCCGGACAGATCCATATGCGAGAGGTCACGCAGCTTGAAGCTGGCACGCACGCCCCCAGGCTGCTTCGTCAGAAACGCCCGATGCTTGCCAACGATCGCCAGCAACTCCGTCTGGCTCATCCTGGACCGTTCGGGTTCGGCATTTCTGCCGGACGACATTGACATACAAGCCTCCGCGGGGCCGGTCCCCCCCGCAATTCGAATCCGCCACGGAATGGCGCACTACCCAAAGACTACCCCGATAACCTGTTCATACCTTATCTTAAAGGCGGGCTGGAAGAGGGGGCGCACACCCAAAATGAGCCTCTAGGCGAAATAGCGGGCATGTCACCCCGTCTATTACAGGTGTACAGGCCATTGACAATCGCCCGTTTTGGATCAGGACCCGCGGCGGCCGTTCCTGATCCAGGCGTGACATCGCCGTTGCCATCACCGCCTTGCCGCGGGGCGTCGTTGACTCCAGAAGCATTGACAGACGCCCTCCGCAGGTCTAGATAGCCCCACCTCGGCCCTGGATCCGTCGGATCCGGGTTCGGGATCGCATCCCGCGCCAAGGCGCGACGCCAGTCCACGAGTTTCGTGCACTGGCGCTTTTCGTTTGGGCAAATGGGTCTGAACGGAGGCTTGGACTAGGGGGGCGGGTGAAGATCGGAACGGCAATGGCCAGGACGGGTTATGTTTGACGGCTTGACAGGACGGCTCGGCGATATCTTCGACCGGCTGCGTCGGCGCGGCGCCCTCACCGAAGAGGACGTTGGTGCCGCGCTGCGCGAGGTGCGCGTGGCCCTGCTCGAGGCTGACGTGGCCCTGCCGGTGGTCAAATCCTTCGTCAACGGCGTGAAGGAAAAGGCCGTCGGGCAGGAGGTGCTGCGGTCCATCACCCCCGGCCAGATGGTCATCAAGATCGTCCACGACCACCTGGTCGAGATGCTGGGCGAGCAGAACGAAGGCATCAACCTCAACGCCGAGGCGCCGGTGCCGGTGCTGATGCTGGGCCTGCAGGGCTCGGGCAAGACCACCAGCACCGCCAAGATCGCCCGCCTGCTGAAGACCCGCGAGAAGAAAAAGGTGCTGATGGCGTCGCTGGACACGCGACGCCCGGCCGCCCAGGAACAGCTGCGGGTGTTGGGGGAGCAGGTGGACGTGGCCACCCTGCCCATCGTCCCCGGCGAAGACCCGGTGACCATCGCCCAGCGCGCCATGCGCGTCGGCCGGCTGGAAGGCTATGACGTGGTCATGCTGGACACCGCCGGCCGCCTTGCCATCGACGAGGAGTTGATGGACGAGGTCGTGCGCATCCGCGACGTGACCAAGCCGGTGGAAAGCCTGCTGGTGGTGGACGCCATGACCGGCCAGGATGCCGTCACCGTCGCCACCAATTTCAATGACAAGGTCGGCGTCACCGGCATCGTCATGACCCGCATCGACGGCGACGCCCGGGGCGGCGCCGCCCTGTCGATGCGCCAGATCACCGGGCGCCCCATCAAGCTGCTGGGCACCGGCGAAAAGATCGACGCGCTGGAGGCCTTCCACCCCGACCGCATCGCCGGCCGCATCCTGGGCATGGGCGACGTGCTCAGCCTGGTGGAGAAGGCCGCCGAGACCATCGACCGCGAGGAAGCCGAAAAGCTTGCCGCGAAGATGGAGAAGGGCAACTTCGACCTGGACGACATGCTGTCCCAGCTGCGCCAGATCCGGAAGATGGGCGGGATGGGCGGCATGCTGTCCATGCTGCCCGGCGTGGGCAAGATCAAGGACCAGCTGTCCAAGGCCAACATCGATGAGCGCATGCTGAAGCGTCAGGAGGCGATCATCACCTCCATGACCCAGAAAGAGCGCCGCGACATCAAGATACTGAACGCATCGCGCCGGCGCCGCATCGCGCTGGGGTCCGGGACCACGGTGGCCGACGTCAACCGGCTGCTGAAGCAGTACCAGGACATGGCCGACATGATGCGCAAGTTCAAGAAACTGGGGAAAAAGGGCCTCATGCGCCAGGGCCTGTCGGCCCTGATGCCCAAGGGCCGCTGATCCGCCAGCCAAATTTAGTATCCGCGTTTCACCATCATCTTCAGTTCAACATCAGAGTCAGGAAGTAAGAAATGTCCCTCAAGATTCGTCTGGCCCGCGGTGGCGCCAAGAAGCGTCCGTTCTACAGCATCGTCGTGTCCGACAGCCGTTCGCCCCGCGACGGCAACTTCATCGAGAAGATCGGCACCTACAACCCGATGCTGCCGCGTGACCATGCCGAGCGCATCACCCTGAAGGAAGAGCGCGCCCGCCACTGGCTGTCCGTGGGCGCCCAGCCGACCGATCGCGTCGCCCTGTTCCTGGGCCGCGCCAACATCATCGAGCTGCCGAAGGTCCGCGAGACCCCGAAGAAGTCCGCCCCGAAGGCGAAGGCCCAGGAGCGCGCCAAGCTGGCCGCCGCTGCCGCCGGCAGCGAGGGCTGATTGGCTGAGGCCGGCTCGCTGTTGGTTGGCCGGCATGAAGGTTGACGGGTTGCGACGGGGGCGGGTGACCGCCCCCGTTCAGCTTTTCCGCCGTTTACAGTCTTCCAGAGAGTACGTGTTATGGAAACCGCCACGCGCATCTGCGTCGGGCAGTTCGTGGGCAGCCACGGGGTGCGCGGCCGCGTCAAGGTGAAGAGCTATACGGCCGTGCCGGAATCGCTGTTCGCCTATGGCCAGCTGACCGACGAATCGGGCGCCCGCGCCTTCGCCCTGACCATGACCGGCATGGGCAAGGATCACTTCCTGGCGGAATTGCAGGGCGTGCGCGACCGTGACGCCGCCGACGCCCTGAAAGGCACGCGGCTGTTCATCAACCGCGACCAGCTGCCGGCGACCGACGACGAGGATGAGTTCTACCATGCCGACCTGATCGGCCTGGTGGCGACCACCGCCGACGGCGAACCCTTCGGCGAGATCAAGGCCATCTATGATTTCGGTGGCGGCGACATGCTGGAGATCGCGCATGCGGCCTCCGGCAAGGCGGTCACCATCCCCTTCACCCGCGCCGCCGTTCCGGTGGTGGACGTGAAGGCCGGGATCGTCACGGTCGAACCGCCAGCCGGCCTGTTCGAGAAGGTCAAGCCGACACCGGAGGAACTGGCCGAGATGGAAGGCGGCCCCGCCGCTGACGAGGCGGTCGCCTCGGAAGAGGACGCGCCCGAGGCCGCAGAGGTCGAGGGTGACGAAGGCGCCGGGGCCTGATTCGATGACGGCCGGCTGGCATGTGACGGTGCTGACCCTGTTCCCGGAGATGTTTCCGGGACCGCTGGGCATGAGCCTTGCGGGGAAAGCGCTTGAAAATGGCACCTGGTCGCTGGAATCAGTGGACATCCGGTCGTTCGCGAGTGATAAACACCGCTCCGTGGACGACACCCCGTTCGGCGGCGGACCAGGTATGGTCATGCGGCCCGACGTCCTGGATGCAGCCCTGACCGCCAGCCGGTCGCGGCTGAGCCAGGACCAGAGGGAACGGGGCCGGGCGATCTACCTCTCGCCGCGTGGACGTGTGCTGGACCAGGCGCTGGTACGGGAACTCGTATCGGTGCCCAGTCTCACCGTGTTGTGCGGGCGGTACGAGGGGGTGGATGAGCGGGTCCTGGAAGCGCAGGGCCTCGAGGAAGTGAGCCTCGGGGATTTTGTGCTTTCCGGGGGTGAGCCTGCGGCGCTGTGCCTGATCGACGCCTGCGTCCGGCTGTTGCCGGGCGTCATGGGCAACGTCGAGACGGCAGGCGAAGAGAGTTTCGAGCGGGGATTGCTGGAGTATCCCCACTATACGCGGCCGGCCGTCTGGCAGGACCGCGCGGTGCCCGAGGTACTACTCTCCGGGCACCATGAGAAGGTGAAAGCCTGGCGGTTGGCCGAGGCGGAGCGCATCACCAGGGACCGGCGACCGGACCTGTGGCAGCGCTACGAGGAGAGCCGGCCCAAGGCCGAAACCAAGAGCCGCCGCCGGCGCAAGCCGCGAAGCGGTTCGCCCCTAGAGGATGGCGTTTCCCTGGTGGACCCCACCGCGGAAACGGCGCCTGTGCCAAACCTGGATTGACCGCCGTGAGGCTGGCCATTGTCATCATGTGGAGTTGAGTGCCATGAACATCATCCAGAAGCTCGAGCAAGAGCAGATTGAAAAGCTGACCGCCACCCGTGCGGTCCCGGAATTCTCCCCGGGCGACACCGTGAAGGTGAACGTGAAGGTCGTCGAAGGCTCGCGTGAGCGCGTGCAGGCCTACGAAGGCGTCGTCATCGCCCGCCGCAACGCCGGCGTGAACTCCAGCTTCACCGTCCGCAAGATCAGCTACGGCGAAGGCGTGGAGCGTGTGTTCCCGCTGTATAGCCCGCGCCTGGACAGCATCGAAGTCATCCGCAAGGGTGATGTGCGCCGCGCCAAGCTGTACTACCTGCGCGATCGCCGCGGCAAGTCGGCCCGCATCTCCGAGCGCACCACCGGCCGCGGCATGAACAACAAGGACGCCTGAGGCGCCCTGTTGTGAAGCCCAGGCGGCCGCCTTCAGGCGCCGCCCCGGTTTTAAGGCCCAGTATGAAAGCACCCGCCGGACCGCACGTCCGGCGGGTGTTTTCGTTTTGGGCCGGGCGGTCACGGTTCCCAGACAGGCGGGGTTCCGATCGCCGACCGCAAGCCATCGATGAAGGCGCGCAGCTTGGCCGATGGGTCCTGCAGGGCCCTGAGCAGGAAGATGCCCTGCGGGTCCCTTGCCCAGGGTTCCCCGTCCAGCGTGAGCCGCTTGAGGTTCCCGGCGCGAACATCGGGCCCCACCACCCAGCTGGGCAGGAAAGCCACACCCACGCCCTCAAGGGCGGCAAGCCGCAGCGCCTCGAAATCGTCGGACCGGAAGACCACCTTGCCGCAGCCAGGCTGGCCCGCCGCGTCGCCCAGCATGTCGGCCCAACCCAGAAGGTCGGCGCCGTGCAGCTTGTCGAGCAGGCGGTGGCCGCGCAAATCGTCGATACCGTCCGGCGTGCCGTGCCGGTCCAGATAACCGGGGGCGGCGACCGCCAGCCGGGATTGATCGGCGAGCTTGGTGGCGATCAGGGCGCTGTCGGCAAGGTGCCCGATGCGGATGACGGCGTCGAGGCGATCGCGCACCGGGTCGGCCAGGCGCTCCGTCAAATCCAATTCCACCGACAGGCGGGGATGGTCCCGCATCAGGGCGCCCGCCACCGGTAGAACGTACCGCTTGCCGAAGGTGGGAAAGCAGGCGACGCGCAGCACGCCGGCGATCGCCCCGTCGAAGGCCGCGACCTCGGCATGAACGTCGACAAGATCGTCGACCAACCGCTGGCCGCGCTCGAACAGTCTTTCCCCGGCGTCCGTCATCGCCAGCGCCCGGGTGGAGCGCACCAGCACCCTGACCCCCAGGTCATACTCCAACGCGTCGATCTGCCGGACGATGGCCGATGGCGTCACCCCCCGCCGGCGGGCGGCGCCTGAGAAGCTTCCCGCCCGCACGACATCGACGAAAACGGCCACGAACTCGGCGAACCTCGGGTCCTTCATCTTTGCTCCACAGGCAAAACCATTTCGAGGAATGGCCGCGTTATCAGGCGCCGCTGCTGGCTGCATGGTTGGGCTCATCGGACGCGGCACCCCGCCCGCCCGAGCCAACCCAACCAGGAGACGCCGCCATGGCCATCGTCCTCGACCGCATCCTATCCCAGTCCGCGTATAGCCATGAAGTCGATGTTCCGATTGAAAAAATCGACATCGCCGACTGGCTGTTCACCCTGCCTGAGGCGGAATACCTGCGGTGTTGCGCCCCCGATCACATCGCCGCCGGGGTTACGACCACCGACGACGGACGGCGCATGTCCATCAACGTCGAGATGATCGGGACAGGCCTGGTGGTGCAGCATTATGTGGCCGAGGAAGCGGGCAAGACCTACTGCCGCATGAATTCCATCTCGGACGTCTTCACCGCCAACGGCCGCACCCAGGTGAACGTCGTCTGGGAACTGATGGCCGAAGCGATCGACGGCAATCGCACCCGCTACACCAATCGGGTGACCGCCCACCCCACCGATGCCTTCATGGATTTCCTGGCGCGGCATGGCATCGCCTATGAGGACGCCGCCGCGGCGCGTCAAGCCGCCGGCGGCGACCACAACCGCCGCGAAACCCCCTTGTTCGCCGAAAGCATCGCCCGCCGCGCCCTGGCCAATGCCAAGGAGGCGGTGTCGTGAAAGCCGTCGCCTATGACCGCTTCGGCCCGCCGGACGTGCTTCGGCTGGTTGAGGCGCCCGTGCCGCAGGTCCGCCCCCACGACCTGCTGGTTCGGGTCGCGGCGGCGGGCGTCAACCGGGCCGACCTGATGCAGCGCGCCGGCTTCTACGGCGGCCAGACCTTCGGTGACAGTCCCCTGCTGGGACTTGAACTCGCCGGCGAGGTCATCGAGGTCGGCCCCGGCGTCACGGACATGCGGGTCGGGGATCGGGTGATGGCCATCGTTGGCGGCGGAGCCTATGCCGAGGTCGCGCGGGTCGATCGCGGCATGGCCGTGAGGGTGCCGGATGGGCTGTCGCTGACGGAGGCGGCCGGAGTCATGGAGGCCTTCGTCACCGCCTGGGAAGCGGTGGCGCATCTGGCCGGGGTCCAGCCTGGGCAGCGGGTGCTGATCCACGCGGCGGCGGGCGGCATCGGGTCGGCCGCCGTGCAGGTTGCCAGCACCCTGGGCGCCACCGTCTACGCGACGGCCTCGGCCCAGCGGGCGGCGGACGTGCGGGGCCTGGGCGCCGCCGCCGTCATCGATTACCGCGCCACCGATTTCGAGACGGAGGTTTCCCGCCTCACGGCGACCGCGGGGGTGCATGCGGTGATTGACTTCATCGGCGGAGACTATCTGGCGCGGAACCTCAGGAGCCTGACGCCCGGCGGCACGCTGGTCCAGGTCGGCGTCCTCAGTGGCGACGCCGACACGCCGATCCCGCTCGATCTCGTGCTGCACCATCATCTCCGCCTCACTGGAACGGTGATGAAGTCACGGACGCCGGAGGAGAAGCGCGCCATGGTCGCCCGCTTCGCGGCAGGCGCCCTGCCTCGCCTGGCGAGCGGCGAGATCCATGCGGTGATCGACCGCGTGCTGCCGCTTGAGCAAGCGGCCGAGGCGCATCAAAGGATGGAACGTGGTGGCGGCTTCGGGAAGATCATCCTGGCGGTTGAGAAAGGGTAAGCCCCAATGGTCCCCCGCCCTCAAAACGCCTTGCTTCCGCCCCAACGCCGCCGCCATCCGCGCGCATCCCTCGGCACGGATGGGACGCGCATAAGATGCGGAAGGGGGCGCCATGGCAAAGCGATGGTGGTGCGTGGGCGGGGTGTTGCTGGGGCTGTCGGCGTGCGCGACACCGGAACCGGGGCTGATCCCGCCGACACCCCCACCCCTTACGGCGCAAACCTTCGCTGGGCAGACCGGGAGCGCGCGGGGCAATTATCCCGGCTTCCCGATCGACGAAACCTACATGCCCCGCCCTCCCCTCACAGGCCCCTGTGCGGTATTCGTATGGGACCGGCCCCTGCCCGGGGGCTGGGCCCTGCGGGCCAAGTCGGCCTCCTGCCCCGATCCGGGCAAGCCCGGGTTCCAGCTGCCCATAGACTTGGGGCAGAGCTTCCTTGCGCTATCCGACAGCACGCTGGCCCATGGCTGGGACATGCCGCCGGAGCCCGACCGACCGCCCACGGCGCCCGGCGCCCACCTTCCCAAGGTGGACCGGGGCCCTTGAACGCCTCACGGCGTGAGATCCAGGAAGCGACTGGGCGACAGATCCAGCGGGTTGGGGACCCAGCCGGTGACGCGGGGTGACACCAGTCGCCGCATGGTCTTGTGGAACAGGGGGATGACGGGCGTGTCGTCCATCATCAGCCGCTCCGCCCGGCGCAGCAGGCCGGCGCGGCGGCCGGCATCGGGCTCGCCGTTCGCCTCCTCCATCAGCGCGTCGAACAGCGGATTGCGGTAGCTGGCATAGTTCTCCTGCCCGGCATCGCCCCGCATCAGCGCCAGGAAGCTGTTGGCGTCGGCGTAGTCGCCGATCCAGGAGGCGAAGACCACGTCCTTGAAGGTCTTCGCGTTCGACTGGGCGGCCACGATGCGGAAGTCCTGGGCATCCAAGCGCACTTCCACCCCCAGCACGTCATGCCATTGGCGGGCCACCGCCACGGCCACGGCCTGCCAGTTGGCGCCCGTGGGGAACAGGAGGGAAATGGGCGGCAGCGTCCTGCCCCCCGGACCACCCTTGGAGCCAGTGCCGGGGGGACCGTAACCCGCCTCCACCAGCAAGGCACGCGCCTGCCGCTCGCGCTCGGCCTGCGGCTGGTCGCGCCAGGCGGGCCAGCCCGGTTCATAGCCGGTGATGCCCGGGCCGGGCGCCAGGCGCGGCACATAGCTGTAGGCCGGCTGCTCCCCGCCCAGCACGCGGTTGGCCAGCGCCTCACGATCGATCGCCAGGGTCAGGGCCTCGCGCAAGGCCGGTGAAGACTTCCACGGCTCATTACGCAGGTTGAAGCTGAGGAAATAGGTATCGAAGGTGTCGCCGCTGACGAAAGCCTCCTTCAGCGCCGACCGCGCCCACGCCACCTGGTCTATGGGCAGTTCATAGGTGGCCTGCACCTGCCCGTCGCGGAACAGCCGCATCTCCGCCGCGCGGTCCTCCAGCGGCAGATCCCGCACCACGGCGATGGGAACCTTGGCCTGGTCGTAATAGGCGGGATTGCGCACCAGGGTCAGGTGGTCGCGCGGCACGTTTTCCGCCAGCACGTAGGCGCCGCTGGAGACGTAGCGGCCGGGCTCCGTGAAGGCGTCGCCATGGGCCTGCACGCTGGCCTTCTGCACGGCGAACAGGGCCTGGTGCTGCAGCATGGCCAGGAAATAGGCCGTGGGCCGCACCAGTTCCACCTGGAAGGTGGTGGCGTCCAGCGCCGTCACGCCCAGGCGGCTGACGTCCTTGATCGTCCCCCTGGTGATGGCCTCGCCATTCACCACGATCCACATGTAGTAGGCGTAGGGTGCCGCCGTGCGCGGATCCGCCAGGCGGCGCCAGGAGAAGACGAAATCATCCGCCGTGACGGCCGTGCCGTCCGACCACTTGGCGTCCGCCCGCAGCTTGAAGGTGTAGATGCGCCCGTCGGGGGAGACGGTCCAGCTTTCCGCCAGGGCCGGCCGGGCGCCACCCCGCCCGTCGGGGGCCAGCAACCCTTCCAGCAGATCGTCGATCACCAGGCTTTCGGAGGAAAGGTCGGCGCGCTGCGGGTCCAGCGTCACCGGCGTGCCGCCGAGGGAGCGCACCAGGGTCTTCGCGGGGGGCGTCCCGGCATCGGCGGGCGCCACATAGGCCGCAGCGGGCCGCAGAGACCCGTTCAGGGCAGCGAGGCCGGCCAGCAGCACCAAGCGGGGCGCCCAGGCCCAGCAGCGCGACGATACCCCCATATACCCGGCCCCCCAAAGCCCCCGCCCCGGTATGCCGGGCGTCCGTCACGGTAGTGGGGCGCCCCGACCGGGGCAAGCATCAGCTGGCGGCGGATGCCGGATTGGTGGGCGGCATCACCGGGGCCTGCGGCTGGGGCGCCACCTTGGGCAGGCGCAGGAAAAAGCGCGTGCCCCGGCCGGGCGCGCTGTCCACCTCGATGCGGCCACCCAGGGTGCGGGTCACCAAGTTGAACACGATGTTGAGGCCCAGGCCCGTGCTGCCGGCACCCCGCCGGGTGGTGAAGAAGGGATCGAAGATGCGGGGCAGGGCATCGGCCGGGATGCCCTTGCCGTCATCGGCGAACAGAATCTCCACATGCTCCACCGGCGTCCTGCCGATGGCCGGCGGCGGCGACGGTAGGGGAGAGACGGTGATGGTCAGGCGTCCCGCCTGCCCGGGGGCGTAGGCATGCAGCGTGGCGTTGACGATCAGGTTGGTCAGAACCTGGCTGAGCGCCCCGGGATAGGTGTCCAGCACCAGGCCGGCCGGGCAATCTATGGTCAGCACATGGCCCGGCCGCTTCCATTGCGGGCCCAGGCTGATGGCGATTTCCTCCAGGTAAGGCTTCAGCGACAGCACCCGGCGCTCGTCGCTGGTCTGGTCGACGGCGATGTTCTTGAAGCTCTGCACCAGGCGGGAGGCGCGCCCCGCGTTGACGGTCATCAGGTTGGCCGTCTCTTCCACCAGATCCAGGAAATCCATCAGCGCCGTCCGGCGCGGCGGGCCATTGGCGAGATCGTCGCGGAATTCCCGCAGGCGGTCGGCCAGGAAGGTGGCGGCGGTATAGCTGATGCCCACCGGCGTGTTCAGCTCGTGCGCCACCCCGGCCACCAGTTCGCCCAGCGAGGCCAGCTTTTCCGCCTGCACCAGGCTCTCCTGGGTGTCGCGCAATTCCTGCAGCGCCCGCGCGGTCTCGGCATGGGCCCGCGCTGTTTCCTCCTCATGGCGGTAGCGTTCGGTGACGTCGTTGTAGATCGACACCCAGCCCAGTCCCGGCATACGGTTGCGGCGGAACTCGACGATGCGCCCATCCTCGCCGCCGATATGGATGGTGCCGCTGCCCTCCGCCCGCTCCCCATCCGGCCGGCCCTCGGCCCGATAGCGCAGCAGCTGCCACTGCACCAGCAGCTCCCGCTCCTCGTCACTGGGGGTCAGCTGCGGCGGGCGGGCGGCCTGCAGGGCCAACAGCCGGCCCAGCCACGGCACAGCGGCCGCCGCCTGGGCATCTAGCTGGGCGGGGTCCAGCCGGATGGCGTCGTAATCACCCCGGCGGGATTGCCAGCGGGCAAGGTCCGGCATGTTGGGATAGGCGCGGATGATCTCATCCGTGGCACCGCCGATGGCCGGCCAGTTGCGACTCCACACCACGAAATTGAAGCGCTCGTCCATCACCATGAAGCCGCCCGGCACGGCCTCCATGGCGGCGCTGAGGATGGCGGACTTGCGCCGCAGCTCCTCCTCCACCAGGCGGCGGTCGGTGATGTCGCTGTAGCTCAGCACGATGCCGCCGCCGGGGATGCGTTCCTCCACCGCGCGGTACCAGCGGTCGCCGATCAGCCCCTCGCGGGCGATGCCGCGCTGGGACAGGCGGCGGGCGATGTAGGCCTCCGGGTCCGCTTCCGCCTGGGGCACCTGGCCGGCGGCGATGGAATGGCGCAGCAAATCCTCGAACCGCCAACCCAGAATGACGCCCGGCGCCGGCGAGCGGGGGAACATTTCGTGATAGCGGTCGTTGGCGAACACCACGCGGTCGTCGGGCCCGAAGACGACGATGGCTTGGGAAAAGCGCTGCAGCACGGCATAGAGCTGGGCCGCCATGGCCGGCGACGGTTCGGGTGCCGCAAAGCCCTGGGCCTGTGGGGCTGGGGCTAGCGGGGCCTCGGACGGGTCAGTGTCGCCGTGCGCTGTCATGCCGTCCCTGATGCCTCCCGCTGTTTCCCGGGTATGGGGTCAGACTATCCGTTCTGAGTATGCAATTTCAATCGGACTTACTCTTTTTACGTGCATAGGCCGAAAGGTGCGGCATGGGCTTGCACGAGGTAGCCTGCACCAGACGCGAGGCCGGGGCCAGGGTGACGCACGCCGAAGCTTGTTGCGCCTGCCCCACGCATGTTCTACCTCTCGCGCTGTCGTCCGGCCGCTATCCGGACGACGTAGGTTTCGCCGACGTTCACGGGTGCTATACCCCTGGGCGATATCAGGCTATACGTGCCCCCGTGCCGCCCCGCTGTAGGCTGCCCCGACCCGGGCGCCTGGGGGAATCGGGTTTTCAAGGAGAGTGCGAGCAATGCCGTATGTCGTGACCGAGCAGTGCATTAAGTGCAAGTACACCGACTGCGTGGAAGTCTGCCCCGTGGACTGCTTCTACGAGGGCGACAACATGCTGGTCATCCACCCCGACGAATGCATCGACTGCGGCGTCTGCGAGCCGGAATGCCCGGCCGAGGCCATCCTGCCGGACACCGACGGTCGCGCCGAGGAGTGGCTGGAGATGAACCGCCAGTACGCCGCCGCCTGGCCGAACCTGAACCGTAAGAAGGCGGCGCCCGCCGATGCCGACGCCTTCAAGGGCGTGCAGGACAAGTTCAAGACCTATTTCAGCGACAAGCCGGGCAGCGGCAACTGAGATTGGCATGAGGCGCCGCCGTCCCCGGGACGCGCGGCGCTTTTTCTTACTCTTTCGGCCGGCCTGCCTAAATCTTCGGCGGCCCCTGCCCAAGACATGCGCGATTCGCATGTCCGACATCCTGGCCTATGCCGGGAACTTAAGTCGAACACGGCCTTGTCGATCTGTCATCCCACCGTCATATCGAGTATAGTCCTGGACGCGAGGATCGGCACGCCGTTCGCGAACGCTTAAGTGCGTGCCACGTTCCCCCAGCGCCTTCGTGCTGTTCGTCCCTTGTCGCGGCCCCCTGCCGGGCCGACAGCGACCTTTGCATGCCGTTCCCGGCGCCCAGGCCCGTCTTCCCCAAGGCGGGACTTTTAAAAGCCGAATTGTGAGAGCCGATCCAAATGACCGATAAGCTCGATTTCGTCACTGGTGATTACGTCGTTTACCCGGCCCACGGGGTGGGACGCATCGTGGCCATCGAAAAGCACGCCATCGCCGATATGGAGGTGGTGCTGTACGCCATCACCTTCGAGAAGGAGCGGATGACGCTGAAGGTGCCGGTGATGAAGGCCAAGAACGCCGGCCTGCGCCGCCTGTCCAGCAAGGATCGGATCAAGGACGCGATGGAGACCCTGCAGGGTCCGTCCAAGATCAAGCGCATCATGTGGAGCCGCCGCGCCCAGGAGTATGAGGCCAAGATCAACTCCGGCGACCCCGTGTCCATCGCCGAGGTGGTGCGGGACCTGCACCGCGGCACCGACCAGTCCGACCAGTCCTACAGCGAGCGGCAGATCTATCACGCCGCGCTGGAGCGCCTGGCCCGGGAGCTGGCCGCCGTCGAGAAGATCGATGAGCGCAAGGCGACCGAGCGGCTGGAGGCCGTGCTGGCGAAGGCGGCCTAAGCCGTCCGCCGCAAGGTCAACCGGTATCCGCCCATTGGGGGTACGGTTCGCCGGCATCACTATACTTAGTGGAAAAAGGGGTGATCGGGCTCGATCGCCCCTTTTTTCATGGGACGGCGGCGCATACACTGGTCGGCAACTTCCTCTGCCGGTCTGACCCAACGCATGAACGAACAAGAGCGCTTTGTCGTGCTGGGCCGTCCACGGCGTATCTGGGCCGTGGGGGCGATCCATGGCGACGTCGACCGGCTGGCCGCCCTGCACGACGATATCGGCGCCCGTTTCCAGCCGGGCGACCGGCTGATCTACCTGGGCAACCTGATCGGCCGCGGCCCCCGCGTGCGGGACACGATGGACGAACTGTTGTCCTTCCGCCGCGCCGTCCTGTCTGTGCGCGGCGTCATCGTCAGCGACCTGGTCTATCTGCGCGGCGGGCAGGAGGAGATGTGGCAGAAGCTGCTGCAGCTGCAGTTCGCCCCCAATCCCACCGAAGTGCTGCAGTGGATGATGACCCAGGGCGTGGACGCCACGCTGGCGGCCTATGGCGGCAGTGCCTACCAGGGGGTGGCCGCCGCCCGCGACGGCGCCGTCTCGCTGGCCCGCTGGACCGGACAGCTGCGCACCGCCCAGCGCGCCGCCCCCGGCCACGACACCCTGTTCGCGGCATTGCGCCGCGCCGCCTATACCGAGCGGCGGCAGGAGCGGCTGCCCGAACTGCTGTTCGTGAACGCCGGCATCGACACCTCGCGCCCGCTGGCCGCCCAGGGCGACAGCTTCTGGTGGGGCGGCGGCGCCTGGTCCCGCATCGAGGGCCCGTACGCCGGCTTCGGCCGGGTGGTGCGCGGCTATGATCCCGGCCATGGCGGGCTGGCGGCCACGCCCGCCACCGTGACCCTGGACGGCGGCTGCGGCTTCAGCGGCACCCTGGCCTGCGGCTGCTTCGGCCCCGATGGCGAATTGCTGGAAGTGGTCGAGGTCTGACCGCCCCACAGGTTGACGGCGGCCAACCGCCCCCTCACTTAAGGGACGACCCGAACAGGAGCCCTCCCCTTGTCCCGTATCGATGAAACCCGCCCCTTCCTGCCGGTGCAGATCGCCGTGATGACGGTGTCCGACACCCGCGACCCGGCGACCGACAAGTCCGGCGACACCCTGGTGGAGCGGCTGACCGGCGCCGGCCACGTGCTGGTCGCCCGTACGATCGTGAAGGACGATCAGGCGGCCATCACGGACCAGCTGCGGGCCTGGATATCGGACCCGGCGGTGGATGTGGTCATCTCCACCGGCGGCACCGGCCTGACCGGCCGCGACGTGACGCCGGAGGCGTTCGAGAGCGTCTATGAGAAGCGAATCGACGGCTTCGGCGAGATGTTCCGCACCCTGTCCTATGCCAAGATCGGCACCTCCTCCCTGCAAAGCCGGGCCACGGGTGGCGTGGCCGGCGGCACCTACCTGTTCGCCCTGCCGGGCAGCCCCAGCGCCTGCCGCGACGGCTGGGACCTGATCCTGCAGTACCAGCTGGACAACCGTTTTCGCCCCTGCAACCTGGTGGAAATCATGCCCCGCCTTCAGGAGCATCGCCCCTGAAGAGGGGGCGCCAAGCCGCATTCGCCTGCGATTTCGGTTAAGGGCGGCCCCCGCAGTTGAAGCGCGGGGTGAAAACCTGTATCGATTCAAGGCCCGGCCGGACGCGCCTTTTCCATGCTGTCCAGCCCGAGGCCAGACGCGTTCCGGGGATCCTTTCCCAGGGGATATCGCCCACGGGCGACGGGGACGTGGGCGGCCAGGGATGCCGGCACCAAGAATGCGGGACCAGGAGAACGACCCCATGACGCGAACCTATATCTCGATGGCCAAGACCGGCGGCCAGGGCAAGACGCTGGTGGCCCAGATGCTGGTCCTGCAGCACGAGCAGAAGGGCGCGCCCGTGAAGCTGGCCGCCGCCGACAGCGACACGCTGAACCAGCGGTCGAAGTTCGGCCGCCTGTTCGCCGGCGTGAAGGAACTGGGCATCGGCGAGCAGCTGACCAACATCAAGACCTCGACCGACCCCAACCTGGCCATCAAGTATTGGGACGAGTTCGGCCGCACCCTGCTGGAGGGCGGCTATGTGGTGGACGTGGGCGCCAACGTGGCCGCCGACCTGTTCGCCTGGGCCGAGGCGCGCAACGCCGGCGCCCTGCTGCGCCGCCGCAACAGCAACCCCATCGACCTGATCGTCACCACGAAGGCCGAGGCCCAGGCCATCGAGGACGCCCGCGCCCTGATCCAGTATTCGTTCGACAAGAACGAATGGCTGCCCTTCGGCCGCCGCTTCGTGGTGCTGAACGAGGTCGCCGGCGGTTTCGCCCCGTATGAGAACGACCAGTCCTTCCGCCGCCTGAAAAGCTTCCAGAGCCAGGGCGTCGGCCTGATCACCATCAAGCGCTGCGAAAGCGATATCTGGAAGCTGCTGGAGAAGGAATTCATCTCCGTCCGCGATGCGCTGAAGATGACCGACGCCGATCTGGAAAAGCGCTACGGCATCGACGTGTGGACGGGCCACAGCGGCCTGACCGACCTGCGCGCCTGGGCGCAGGAGACGCTGACCGCGTTCGAGAAGGCCGGCCTGTTCCCGGCCACCGAGCGCGCGGACGCCGAGGCGGCGTCGGCCGAGTAAGGTCCCCCTTTCCTGGATCGGGCCCGGCCCCACCCCATGAGCGGGCGGGCCGGGCCCTTTCCGTTTCAAGGATACCTCGCCCTTGGTCCGTTTCGAGAACGTCGGCCTGCGCTATGGCACCGGGCCCGAGGTGCTGCGCGACATCAGCTTCGAACTGGCGCCCGGGTCCTTCCATTTCCTGACCGGCCCCACCGGCGCCGGCAAATCCAGCCTGCTGAAGCTGCTGTACCTGGCGGAGCGGCCGTCGCGCGGCCTGATCACCCTGCTGGGCCACCCCCTGTCCAAGACCCCGCGCAAGGCCCTGCCGGCCATCCGACGGGAAATCGGCGTGGTGTTCCAGGACTTCCGCCTGATGAACCACCTGACGGTGTTCGACAACGTGGCCCTGCCCCTGCGCCTGGCCGGCCAGGATGAGGCGCACGTGCAGGAAAGCGTGACGGAGCTGCTCTCCTGGGTGGGGCTGAAGGCCAAGCTGGACGAGCGGCCCCTGCGCCTGTCGGGCGGGCAGAAGCAGCTGGTGGCCATCGCCCGCGCCGTCGTCACCCGGCCCAAGCTGATCATCGCCGACGAGCCCACGGGCAACATCGACCGCGAGATGAGCCTGCGCATCATGCGGCTGTTCATCGAGCTGAACAAACTGGGCACCACCTGCCTGGTGGCAACGCACGACATGGTGCTGGTCGACCGGCTGCAGAAGCCGGTGATGGAACTGTACGAAGGCAAGCTGGCCGACTCCGGCTGGTGGATGGAGGGGGCGGCCAGCAACGCCGTCATCCCCGCCCAACCGCTGATGCCGGACGATCTCTCGCCGGACTTTTGACCCAGCACAAATCGCCAGGACCGCCACCGGTGTTAAGCTCCCCTTTAGGGTTGCCCCTTTACCCTGGGGTCAGAGGAACAACGCCCCAAACGCGGAGTCGGCTTTAGGGCCGATTCCTGCTATCCAGACGATATAGACATCATCCCCGCCCGGCCCCTTCACCGCCGGCCCCTGACGGAGTGCACACGCCTGTGACCACCCCTGCCCGCGAGACCCTTCCCAGGGCCGAAAGCCCGGCTGATCACTACCTGGACGATATCCAGGCCACCGGCGCCGTTCCCTTCATCCTGGTGCATCTGGCCTGCCTGGGCGCCATCTGGACGGGGGTCTATTGGCAGGACGTGGCCTTGGCCGTGGGCCTCTACGGCCTGCGCATGTTCGGCATCACCGGCGGCTACCATCGCTATTTCTCGCACCGGGCTTACAAGACCAGCCGCTGGTTCCAGTTCATCCTGGCCTTCATCGCCCAGACATCGGCCCAGCGCGGCATCCTGTGGTGGGCGGCCAAGCACCGCCATCACCACCGCTATTCCGACACCCCGGCGGACGTGCATTCCCCGGTGCAGCGCGGCTTCTGGTACGCGCACATGGGCTGGATCTTCACCGCGCGCCATGACAAGACCGACCTGGCCGCCGTGCCGGACCTGGCCAAGTTCCCCGAGCTGCGCTTCCTGGACCGGTTCCATTACCTGCCGGCCTTCATCCTGGCCGTCGCCGTATGGTTCGCGGCCGGCTGGTCGGGCCTGGTGGTGGGCTTCTTCTGGAGCACCATCGCCACCTACCACGGCACCTTCTGCATCAACTCCCTGGCCCATGTGTACGGCCGCCGCCGCTACCTGACCGGCGACGACAGCCGCAACAACTGGTGGTTCGCCCTGCTGACCATGGGCGAGGGCTGGCACAACAACCACCATGCCTACCAAAGTGCCGCCTGCCAGGGTTTCCGCTGGTGGGAGGTGGACACCACCTATTACATCCTGAAGGCGCTTTCCTGGGTAGGCGTCACCTGGGACCTGCACCGCCCGCCGGCCGCCGTGGTGCGGGGTGAGCAGCGCCTGGGCAAGGCCATCATCGAAAAGGCCGCCGGCCAGCTGGTCGCAACCTTCCATGTGGAGCAGATCGCCGCCCGCCTGCAGGCCACCCTGGCCGACACCCCTTCACTGGCCGACGTGAAGGCCGAATTGCAGCACAAGCTGCAGAACGCCCGCGCCCAGGCGGAGGCCATGCTGGCCTCGCTGCACATGCCCGAGCTTCATATGCCCGCCATGCCCAGCCTGCCGGAGCTGCACATGCCGAGCATGCCCACCCTGCCCACGCGGGAGGAGCTGAAGGAACGGGCGGCCGCCATGTTCGTGCGCACCTCCTCCATGGACGATATCGTTGATCGGGCCCGCCAGATGCTGATCGAGGCCGTCTGCGCCCGTCTGGCCGTCGCCGCCGCCTGAGCTGGCCGCCGCCCAAGGAAAGGCCGCCCCGGACCGCCGGGGCGGCCTTTTTGCTGCCTGGCAGGAGCGTTGGCGGCGCAAATGTTCATGTTGTGTTCTTATTTTGCCGAGCGTAGGCTGCCCTCCGGGTAACGGAGGACGCCATGGTCGACATCCTGGATGACCGCCCGCTGAAGGGCCGGGGCACCATCTCCAACCGCGTGGGCCGGTTCGAGGCCCATGCCCGCATGCGCACCGACGACGGCTGGGCCCGGGCGGGCCATGACGGCTGGGATGAGGAAGCGGATCTGGAGGTGGCCGCCGCCACGCAGGTGCGCTTGGACGCCTCGCGCAGCGTCATCAGCTACAACGACAGCCCGGACGTGAATTTCGACCGCTCGATCAACCCCTATCGGGGGTGTGAGCATGGCTGCGTCTATTGCTTCGCCCGGCCCAGCCACGCCTATCTGGGCCATTCGCCGGGCCTGGACTTCGAGACCATCCTCTACGCCAAGCGCGACGCCCCGGCCCTGCTGGCCAAGGAACTGCGGGCCAAGGGCTATGCGCCCCAGCCCATCGCCCTGGGCGCCAACACTGATGCCTACCAGCCCATTGAACGGACAGAGCGCATCACCCGTGGCGTGCTGGAGGTGCTGCGCGATTTCCGCCATCCGGTGGGCATCATCACCAAGTCGCCCCTGGTGCTGCGCGACCTGGACATCCTGGCGCCGATGGCGGCCGACGGCCTGGCGCGCGTCTCCATCTCCATCACCACCCTGGATCGCGACCTGGCCCGCAAGCTGGAACCGCGCGCCGGCACGCCACAGCGCCGGCTGGACGCGGTACGCCAGCTGTCACAGGCGGGCGTGCCCGTCAGCGTCCTAGCCTCTCCCATGATCCCGGCCCTGAACGACACGGAGCTGGAGGGCATCCTGGCCGCCGCCAAGGAGGCGGGGGCCAGCCAGGGCCATTACATCCTGCTGCGCCTGCCGCGTGAACTGGGGGACCTGATGGAGGAATGGCTGCGCCTGCACGTGCCGGATCGCGCCGACCATGTGCTGAGCCTGATTCGCCAGTGCCGCGACGGCGGCCGCAACCATGCCGAATTCGGCACCCGCATGCGGGGCACCGGCGTCTACGCCCAGTTGCTGAACGCTCGCTACAAGCTGGCGGTCAAGCGCCTGGGCCTGGACCAGCGGCGCTGGAGCATGCGCTGCGATCTGTTCCAGCCGCCGCCCCAGGCCGGGGACCAGCTGGCGCTGTTTTGAATATGAAATGACGAAGGCCGACCCCAAGGGGCCGGCCTTCGCTCACACCTTGTCGCCGGCGCCGAAGCGCCAGACGGATCAGAACGGGCTGATGCCGGCCTGGATCAGGTACAGGCGGGCGATGTCGGCGGTGCCGTCGGTGCCCTTGATGCTCTTCATGGCGTCCAGAGCCTTGGGCTTCTGGCCAGCGGCCAGATAGGCCTGGACCAGGCGCAGCTTGGCCTCTTCCGGATACTTCAGCTGGTCCTTCTTGATACCGGCCTGGATGACTTCGATGGCCTTGGCGGCATTTCCCAGGGCCAGGTACTGCGTGCCGACCTTGACCAGCTGCTTGCCGTCCGGCTGGGCGGCCGCTTCCTTCTCGTCGTCCGGCAGCTTGCGCTGATCGTCCTCGACCTGCTTGCCGGCCATGTCGGCCAGGCGCTTCTCGCGGTCGCCCTGGGCCTTGCCCAGGATGCCGGCCTTGAAGCCCTTGTCCATGACGGCCTTGGCCTCAGTGCCCAGGCCATCGCTCATGGCCAGCTGGGCGAATTCCAGGTACGGGCCCGGATCCTTCACCAAGCCAGCGCCGATCTGCAGGCGCAGCACGTCGATCTGCAGGCGGTTGGAGTTGAAGCCCTGCAGCTTCTGCACGCCACGGATCACGCTCTCCCAGCTTTCCTGATCCGGGTAGTTCACCAGAAGCCGCTCCATCGCGTCGAGGAAAGCGGGCTTGTGGTCCATGTTGTATTCGGCGTTGGCGATGGTCTGCAGCAACGTCTTGGACGGCTTGCCGCCCTGGGCCTGGATCATGGCGCGCGCGGCCTTGGAGGCGTTGGCGTAGTCCTTCTGGTCCAGGTAAATCTGGATCGCCAATTCCTTCAGGTGGTTGTCGGTGCCACCGTCCTTGTAATAGCGATCGGAAGCGGCGGCGAACTTGGCGTAGTTCTTCGCGCTGAAGTAAGCCTCGCCGATCAGCCGATCACGGTTCTGCTTGTCGGACTCCGTCAGCTGGCACGTCGACAGGGTGGATTCCAGCGACTTGGCGAAATTGCCCATGTCCTTCTGGCCGCTGTAGGCGGAGGCACGCAGCGTCTCGAAGGTGCAGGTCTCATAAGCAGACTTCGTCTTGCTGGCCTTCTCGGCCTCGTCGATCTTGTCCAAGGCTTCCTTGAACTTGCCCGCCTTCAGCGCGGCCTGGGCTTCCTGCAGCGGCTTGCCGACTTCCGGGCTGAACTTCTTGGCTTCGGCGGCGTGGGCCGGCGTGGTGGCGCTGATGACAACGGCGCCGCCCATGGTGAGCGCCGAGGCGAGCAGTGCGGCACGAAGGAAGTGCGTGGCGATCATTCCGAGGACTCTACCTGCTTTGTTGAAGGGCTGGACCGACGAGCGGCCCCTCATTCGGGAAATCTAAACCGGCAATTGGGGTGAAATCGGGACAAGCATCCCGAAAAGGGCCCGTGCCCCCAAAAGATCACGAGCCCCCGAAAACGGTTACGGCGGCCCCGCATCCCGAGACCAGCTCGGGTAACGAGGCCGCCGTAGACACGGACTTAGTCCATGAACTGTTCCGCACCCACCAGACCCAGCTTGGTCACGCCCAGGCGCTGGGCCGAGGCCATGACCATCGCCACGGTGTTATATTTGGCCAGCTTGTTCGGCCAAAGATGAACCTCGGGCTGCGGGGTCTTGAGCGCGGCGTCCTTCAGACGCAGCTCAAGTTCATGGCGATCAACGGTGGTTCCGTTCCACTGAATCGTGTTGTCGAAATCCACCATGATGTTGACGATCTCAGGCGGCGTCGTATTGGTCACCGGCGGGGTCGCCGACGGCATGTCCAACTTCACCGCATGGGTTTGGATCGGAATGGTGATGATCAGCATGATGATCAGCACCAACATCACGTCGATAAGCGGCGTGGTGTTGATGTCCATCATGGCTTCGTCTTCACCACCTCCGCCAACGTTCATACCCATGGCTTAAACTCCTTCGGCGGAACCGTCAGTGCGCGACCGGGATCGCGCCCGCCGGCGGCTCGGTGATGAAACCGATCTTCACGATGCCGGCCCGCTGGGCCGCGACCACCACCCGGCCCACATATTCGTAGCGCGCATTCTTGTCGCCACGGATGTGAACTTCCGGCTGGGGCTTGTCCACGGCGCGCACCTTGAGCTTGTCAAGCAGGGTCGTGTAGTCCGGAATCTTGGTCTCGTTCCAGAAGATGTCGCCGTCCCGGTTTACCGCGATGACGATGTTCTCCGGTTTCGTCTTGGTAGGCTGATTACGTTCCTTCGGCAAATCCACCGGCACCGTGTGGGTGACGACGGGAACCGTGATCAGGAAGATAATCAGCAACACCAGCATGATGTCGACGAGGGGGGTCGTATTGATCGCCGATACGACCTCGCCATCATCATCACCATCGCCGGCAGAACCGACGTTCATCCCCATGTTTACGCGCTCCGGGCGGACTTGCCGGCGCCGAGACGGCCACCGCTGACCAGCAGGGCGTGCAGGTCGGCGGAGAAGTTGCGGACGCGGTCCATGGCGGTCTTGTTGCGGCTCAGCAGCCAGTTGTAACCCAGCACGGCGGGCACGGCGACGGCCAGACCGATGGCGGTCATGATCAGGGCTTCACCGACGGGGCCGGCGACCTTGTCGATCGAGGCCTGACCGGCGATGCCGATGTTGGTCAGGGCGTGATAGATGCCCCACACCGTACCGAACAGACCGACGAACGGACCGGTCGAACCGACGGTGGCGAGGAAGGCCAGGCCGCCCTTCATGCGGTTGCTGATGCTGTCCACCGAGCGCTGCAGCTGCATGGTCACCCAGGTGTGCAGGTCGATCTGGTCGACCAGCGTGCCTTCATGGTGCTCGGTGGCGCGCAGGCCGTCTTCGACCAGCATGCGGAACACGCTGTTCTTGCTCAGCTTGGCGGCGCCATCGGCCAGGGACGGGGCGGTCCAGAAGGACTTGTCGGCCTGGGCGGCGGAGCGCAGCAGCAGGGTCTGCTCGATCAGCTTGGTGACGATGATGTACCAGGTGCCGGTCATCATGATGACCATGATCATCAGCACGCCACGGGACACGAAGTCACCGCCGTTCCACAGGGCGTTCAGGCCGTAGGGGTTCTCGACGGTCGTGGTGGCGGCCGCCGGGGCGGCGACGTCGCTGGCGCTGGCGTCGGCGGCGGGCGCGGCGGCCGGAGCGGCCTGATCAGCGGCCGGAGCCGGAGCGGCGGCGGCCGGGGCCGAGCTGTCGGTGGACGGGGTCGTGGTCTGGGCGACCGCGACCGAGGTGAAGGTACCGACGACCAGGGCCACCATGGCGAAACGCACCATGGAACCGGCGGTCAGCTTGAAACGCTCCCTAATGCTCATGACAATTCCAACACATTTGGGTTGAGGGGATGAGGAACCCTTGCGCATCCGCGTCTAAGAGGCCCCGGTTTTCTTGAACTGTTAACGCGCGTCCTTGAGCTGGAAGCGGTAGGCGATCTTGGTCGAGGACCAGGTCCCGACGGCCTTGCCTTCCTGCTGCTCAGCCGTGCACTTCCACACGCCGCGCTGGGCCTGCTTGATCACCGCCTCATCCAGGCGGTCATGCGTGCTGGACTCCACGATCTTGGCGTCGGTGACCTTGCCGCTGGTGTCGCAATACACGACGAACACGACACGGCCCTCTTCACCCAGGCGCGAAGACGCGGACGGGTATTCCGGCTGGTAGCGGCTGAAGCTGTTCGGATCGACCTTGACCGGAACGGAGGCCGGAGCCGGCGGGGCAGCGGGCGTGACCGGGGCAGTCGGAGGCACGACGACCGGCGGCTTGGTCGTCGACACCGGCGCCGGATTCGGCGGCGGCGGGGTGTCGATGTTGACCTCGACCGGCGGCACGAAGTCCGGCGGCCGTACGGTCTGCGGCGGCGGGGGCGGCGGCGGCGGCGGCGGCGGAGTATCGTCCTTGATCTCTTCGATGATCTTGGTCTCCACAGGACCCTTGACCACCTCGACGACCTTGCTCGCAAGGCCGGTGACGAGAGCGTAGACGATGCCGGCCTGGATGAGGACTGTGGCGACCAGCCCGATCAACCGGCTGCTTGACGATTGTTTTGCGGTGTAAGGCATTTTCCTGCGGTCACATCACGAAGGAAGACACCGCATCGGAAAACGCCGCGGCGCATCCGAGCGGAAGTGATTCACGGGAGGCAGAACGGGGGGAATCCGTGATGCCCGGGACCTGGGGTCCGCCTGGACATCGAAACGCAATCCTGGGGTCGACCAACACCGACCTTCCCACATCTGCCTCCAATTCATTTGCGAAGCAGTATCCGGCACCCGTGGTGCACATCCGGTTATTTCATAACCTGACAAACACCAGCCCCAAGCACCACGGCCCGCTTTTCACGGACCTGAACACCGCTTGCGATCGTTGTCGACCTTCACAGTCGAGCCTTGTTGCGTTTTCGTATGCCCGATTTCTAAGACGCACGCAAGCGGCAGGTATGCAGGAAATGACTCTCTCGGTCACTGCCTGTCTTAAACCAGCCGGCCTTCGTAATTTCATGCAACTTTCGCGGGGCACGATCGCCATTTTGCTGCATTGCAGCAGGGGCTTGGGGACTCTCCTCCGTTAACCTGTGGGACTGTTTCTTTTCAGTCTTCTAAGGCACATTGTGAAAGCGGGCCGGGAACACCATGGGTTTCGCGGACGCGGCGATCCGCCCCATCTTGAAAAATTCTGAAAAAAATCTACACGGCATAGCTGTGCCGTCCCGATTCCGGATCGAAGTAAGCATCGAACAGAACCGCGACGCTGCGGACCAGGGGTCGAGCCTCCTCCCTTACCTCGACCCTAGTTTTATCACAGATTATCATATCATCGTCGGCAAGCGCGGCCAAGGCGCGGCGGGTCGCCGGGGCCAGGATCTCTTCCAAAGAACCACCGTGGCGGCGGCACGTATCGCTTAAGTCCACCGAAAAGCGGCACATCAACTGTTCGATGATGTCCGCGCGCAGCCTGTCGTCATCGCTGAGGGCCAGGCCCTTGGCCACCGCCCACCCCGTGCCCTCACCCGCCCCATGGGCTTCCCACGCCTTAAGGTAGGCGGGGACGTCCACCTTGTTCTGGATATATCCCCCGCGCGTGCGCCCGATGGCGGAGGCGCCGAAGCCCAGCAGCGCCGTGGCCGTGTCGACGGTATAGCCCTGGAAATTACGCTTCAGCCGGCCGGCGGCATAGGCCGTGGCCATGACGTCGTCCTTGCGGGCGAAGTGATCCAGGCCGATGGCGACGTAACCCGCCGCCTGCAGCGTCTCGGCCATGGCGGCCGCCTGCTCGGTCCGTTGGGTGGCCCCAGGCAGGGCGGCCGTCTCGATACGGCCTTGATGGGCCTTCAGCGACGGCATGTGGGCATAGCCGAAGACGCTGAGCCGGTCCGGCGCCAGGTCCAGGGCCTGGACCACGGATTGGACACAGCTGTCCACCGTCTGGTGGGGCAGGCCATAGATCAGGTCCAGATTGATGCCGCCGATGCCGGCCTGGCGCAGGCGGGCCACCGCCTCCGCCGTGGCGGCGTAAGGCTGGATGCGGTTGATGGCTCGCTGCACCCGGTCGTCGAAGCTTTGCACGCCCAGGCTGGCCCGGGTGACACCGCCCTGCCCCAGGGCCGCCGCCATGGCCGGGGTCAAGGTGCGGGGGTCGATCTCCACCGCGATCTCCGCCGTGGCGGCCGGCCGGCCGAAGCGCTGGGCCAGCCGGTCCATGAGCGACAGGAAGGCGTCGGGGGGCAGCAGGGTGGGCGTGCCGCCCCCGAAATGAATATGGGTGACGGGGGGCAGGCCGCTCCCGCTGGACAGCGTAGAGTCGGGGACCAGCGCCCCCGCCACGGCGTCGATCTCCGCCTCCAACGCCGCCTGGTAGCGGCGGATGGGCGCCTCGTGGTTCACCACGGTGGTGTGACAGCCGCAGTACCAGCACATGCTGCGGCAGAAGGGGACGTGCAGGTAGAGCGACAGGGTGTCGGCCGCGGTCAGCTGCCCCAGCCAGCGGCGGTAGTCGTCGGCCGTAACCGCCGCGCTGAACTGCGGTGAGGGCGGATAGCTGGTGTACCGGGGGACGCGCTGGTTGCGGTACTTGGCGACGAGATCGGGGCGCATGGGGCGGACCTGGCGGGACGATATTGGGACGGACGCATGCTGCGCCCGATGCGTCGGTGGCAAAATGATCTGCCTCAACCTCTCCTCATTCCCGAAGGTCCGGCGCTTGCCCGCGAGGGGTGCGGTCAGCCATCATGGCGGCCACGCCCGTGCTTAAGCTGTGACCGATGCCCCGCCCCCGCAAGCCCACCTCCGAAATTATCATACAGTTGGGACCGCCCACCCTGCGGCCGGAACTGGATGCCGGCCACGCCCACGACAGCCTGGTCTGCGGCGTGGACGAGGCGGGGCGCGGCCCCCTGGCTGGCCCGGTGGTCGCCGCCGCCGTCATCCTGCCCGTGTGCCCCCCCGGCAGCACGGACGCCCCGCCCTGGTGCGCCGGCATCAACGACAGCAAGAAGCTGACAGCCACCGCCCGCGACACCCTGTTCGACGCCATCCGGGCCAACGCCCGCGTGGGTGTGGGCGTCAGCAGCGTGGAGGAGATCGACACCGTCAACATCCTGCAGGCGACCTTTCTGGCCATGCGGCGCGCGGTGGAGGCCTTGGCGGCCGATGGCGGTCCTGCCCCCCTGATCGCCCTGGTGGACGGCAACCAGCGTCCGCCGGGCCTGCCCTGCCCCCGCATCGCCACCCTGGTCAGCGGCGACGCGCTGAGCCTGTCCATCGCCGCCGCGTCGATCATCGCCAAGGTCACCCGTGACCGCCTGATGGCGGATCTGGCCCTGTCGCACCCCGGTTATGGGTGGGAACGCAACGCCGGTTACGGCACGGCCGAACATCGTGACGCAATCAAGATATTGGGGGTCACGCCCGCTCACCGCCGTACATTTGCTCCAATCTCAGAACAGTTGGCTCTAAACCTTTGACTCTACTGACTCTTGCCTAAAAAATTACATTGACGGCGACTCGGGGCCGACTCATTGTCGGCAAAAATCAACCCCCGATTCGGCGAATACTCCCCATGTTGAAGACCCCGGAAACCCGTACTGACTCCAAGACCAAGTCCAAGGTGCGGGAGGCGGCGCCCGCCAACCGGATACTTGTGGGCGACTGCGTTTCCCTGATGCAGGGTCTGCCGGCCGGCTCGGTCGACATGGTCTTCGCCGACCCGCCCTATAACCTGCAGCTGTCGGGCGACCTGATGCGCCCCAACCACACCCGCGTCGACGGCGTGGATGAGGAGTGGGACCGCTTCGCCGACTTCGCGACCTACGACCGCTTCACCCGCGACTGGCTGGCCGCCGCCCGCCACGCCCTGAAGGACGACGGCACGCTGTGGGTCATCGGCAGCTACCACAACATCTTCCGCGTGGGCGCCATCCTGCAGGACCTGGGCTACTGGATCCTGAACGACATCATCTGGCGCAAGACCAACCCCATGCCCAACTTCCGGGGCAAGCGCTTCACCAACGCCCACGAGACCATGATCTGGGCGGCCAAGTCGCAGGACGCCAAGTACTTCTTCGCCTATGAGGCGATGAAGAACCTGAATGAGGAGCTGCAGATGCGCAGCGACTGGCTGTTCCCCCTGTGCACGGGCTCGGAGCGGCTGCGCGACGCCGACGGCAACAAGGCCCACCCCACCCAGAAGCCGGAGGCCCTGCTGTACCGCGTGCTGTCCAGTTCCACCCGCGTGGGCGACACGGTGCTGGATCCGTTCTTCGGCACCGGCACCACGGGTGCCGTGGCCAAGCGCTTGCGCCGCAACTGGATCGGCATCGAGCGGGAGAAGACCTACGCCGAAGTGGCCCTGTCGCGCATCGCGGCGGTGGAGCCCGCGGCCGAGGCCGAACTGCTGGAGCCGCCGTCCAAGCGCGCCCAGCCGCGGGTACCCTTCGGCTGGCTGGTGGAACGCGGCCTGCTGCAGCCCGGCACCACCCTGTACGACACCCGCCGCCGCCACAGCGCCCGCATCAAGGCCGACGGCACCCTGGTGGGCGCCAACCACCTGGGGGAGCACAACGGCTCCATCCACAAGGTGGGTGCCGCCATGCAGGGCCTGCCGGCCTGCAACGGCTGGACCTTCTGGCACTATGTCGAAGGCGGCCAGCTGGCCCCCATCGACATGCTGCGCCAGCGCGTCATCGCCGAGATGCACTGAGCGGCCCTTCCCGCCACCCGGCCGGGGTGGTAGAGGAGCCCTATGAATAAGCTCTTCGCCCAAGTGACCGGCGGTGCGGCCAAGGCCGTATCCGTGCAGTCCGCCTCCCCGGCTGTCACCAATCCCCCGCCGCTGGCCCGCATCTTCGTGCGCGACCTGGTGGTGATGGCCACCGTCGGCATCTATGAGCATGAGAAGCAGAAGGCCCAGCGCCTGCGCGTGAACCTGGATATGATGGTGCTGGACCGCTTGGGGTCGCGTCGCGACGACATCGCCGACGTGGTGTCGTACGAGGACGGCGTCACCATCGTCCGCGAGCTGGCGGCCCAGGGCCATCTGAACCTGGTGGAAACCTTCGCCGAGACGGTGGCCCAGCGCCTGCTGGCCGATGGCCGGGTGCACAGCGTTACCGTGCGGGTGGAAAAGCTGGACGTCTTCCCCGACGCCGCCTCCGCCGGGATCGAGATCACGCGGCAGCGGGGGTGACATCTCTCGGGGCCAGGAAATGATAAGGGCGGCCGGAATGACTCAGCCGCCCTTCGCACATGCGCCTGATTCCGGAAGGTCAGTTCTTCTTGTAGCCTTTGTCGTAGGGTCCGGGCAGCAGGCCCTGATCCGGCGTGTTGACCGCCTGGGCATTGGCGAAATTGGCCACCCGAATGTAGCTCGGGTGCGCCCGTTCGACGGCCGCCTTGACCGCGCCCACCAGCAGACTGATGGGGTCGATGCCACCAGCGCCCTGGCTGTAGGCGGCAGTCGTGGTCTGATCCCACAACGTCTCGCCCGTCTTGCCGCTCTTCAGCGTGTAGTGGACACGCACCGTGGTGGACGCGGAGACGACGATGTAGCTGGCGTCCCAGTTCTCGATTTCCGCGTACAGCACAGCATCGGCACCAAACAGATTGGCCAGGCGGCGAGGGTCGGCCGCGCGCACCATGTCGGCATCGCCCAGGCCGTCGTCCTCCATGGTGCGCTTCACCATGTTGACAGGGAACACGTAGTAGCCGCGTTCCGCCAGGGGCACAGCCAAGGTGGCCAGGAAGTTATCTGGTGCGTCCACCTGCGTGCTCTTGTTGGTCACGGGAATGACCAGGATGGAATGCGGGTCCTCGGAGCGATAAGCGGTGTAGTCCTTGGGCGGCGGCTTGTGGGCGCAGGCCGCAGTCAGCGCCAACAGGGCGGCCACGGCCGTCCGGCGCAAAGCGACTTTAAGCATAGGGGGAAATCCCTCGGAATAGGGTTTCAGCGACCTGGTCGGGTCAGCTGACGGGAACGGCGGAGACCTGCTGCTGCGGCTTGGTGCCGGCCTTGGCGTTGGCGATGGCCTTGTCCATGAAGGACGCGGACTCCGGCCAGGCGGCCTTTTCGCGGTTGAACAGGTCCACCGCCTTTTGCGTATCACCCTTCTGCATGGCCATGTACCCGGCCTCGGCATAGATGCCGGGCGGCACCTTCTTGCCCTTGGGGTCCGGCGTCGTGATGATGGTGTCCAGATCCTTCACATAGGCCGCTTCGGTCTTGGGATCCTGGTAGTAGTCCAGCAGGCCGGACGAATACTCACCCCAATTGTACTTCGGCCCGGAGGCGCAGGCGCTGAGCGCCGCACCCGCCAGGGCCAGCAGCAGAATGCCGCCCTTCTTCATCATTCCTCTCCCGTTCAAGGAACCGTTATGGTTTTGGTGACCGCGTCGCCGAGATAGATGGTCTCGGCATAGACGCGCCGCCCCTGGTCCTGCACCTCCACCTGGTGGGTACCTGTGGTCAGGGTCAGGAACTGTTTGGCGCCATCATAGGCCGACGCCGCCCCCATGGACTTGCCATCCACGATCAGCACGGCCGTCACCGACGCGTTCTGCACCGCCAGGTGCGGGCTGCTGTCCACGGTCTTAACCGTAGTGACCGGAGCCGTGCAGGCGGCCAGGGCCAGCAGGCCGGCCAACGGCGATAAGCGCTTCATGTTGTTCCCCATGGCAGCCGGGCTCACTTCGACGCAGCAACGAACAGACCGGCGGTCTTGCCGGCGGGAATGCCGCCGCCGACAACGTGCGCGACAGAGCCTTCGTTGGTTTCGTTGTCGCCGAAGGTGCTGTCGATGACGACGTCGGCCACCGGCGTGGGCGGCAGCTCGATGTCGAAGCCGGTCTGGGCGCTGCGCACCTTGTCGCCGGCCTTCATCACCTGCAGGTGGTCGCCGGGCTTCAGTCCCTGGCGGGCCCCGCCGCTGATATAGACACTGGTGCCCTCGACCTTCAGCAGGTCGCTGCGCCAGGGCCGCTCCTCCAGCTTACCCACCACACGGCTCAGCACATCCGAGATCGCGGCGCCGATGGCCTTGTCGTTCAGCGTGCTGTCGTAGCCGGCGCGGTTGCCGAAACCCATCACCGTGCCGTTCTCCACATCCGCCTGGCCGGTGCCGGTAGCGGAGAAGAAGACGTGGCCGGTCTTCACGTCCACCAGGCGAATCTCCACCTTGGCGTGGGCGACCTGCTTCTTGGTGTTGGAAAGGAAGCCAGCCTCACCCTCGGTGCTGCGCCCGAATTCGGTGAGGGAGCCCACGATCAGGGCGTCGACACCCACAATGTTGCCGGTGCCACCCTGCAACTGCTGCTCGTTCTGCACCAGGTTGAGGTCAGGACGTTCGAACACCAGGAACTTGCCGGATTCCACCAGGCGGGCACTCAGCATGTCGCTGGTCTGCCGCCCCAGGGGATCAATCTCGTCGGCGGTCAGCAACGCCTTGCCGTACCGGGTTTCATTGGTGAAGCGGCCAATGGCGACCTTGCGCTTCAGCACCTTGACGTCGGCCGCAGGGGCCGGGGCCGCTGCAGGAGCCGCCGCCACGGGCGGGGCGATCGCCTTGGGGGCAGACGGGGCGGTAGCACATCCCGCCAGAGACGCAGCGAACGCAGCAAGAAAAACAAGCCGACCGGCGCTTACCGAAGTGACTATTCCCCCAGGCTTATACATAGGCGCACAACCCATCAATTGCGGTATGCCCTATGTATTACCGAAATGCGCAAAGTCGCAACAAGTTAACGTGTTAATGTTCGCAGAAATACCACCGCGAAGTTGCCGGCAGCTGTCGACATGCGACACCTTGTCGCATGGCATTTATTTTAACTTACGATTCCCCCGCCAGCGCCTTGACTTGGAAACCGTTGCTGCGCAGCGCTTCGACCACGCGGCCGGCATGGTTGGCGGAGCGGCATTCCACCGTGATGTCGATGTCGGTGGCTTTGACGTTGGCGGTGCTGAACAGGCGCTGGTGCACGGCCTCGATGATGTTGCCGCCGGCCTCGCCGATCAGGGTGGTGATGCGGCCCAGGGCGCCCGGCCGGTCGGGGATGACCACACGCAGGGTGACGATGCGGCCCTCGCGCACCAGCTGGCGCAGGATGACGCTGGCCAACACGCGGCTGTCGATGTTGCCGCCGGACAGCACCAGGCCCACCTTGCGTCCGGCGAAGCGCTCCGGATGCTTCAGGGCGGCGGCCAGGCCGGCGGCGCCGGCCCCCTCGGACACCGTCTTCTCGATGTTCAGGAACAGGGCCACGGCCCGCTCCACCTCCCAATCCTCCACCAGGATGATGTCGTCGACCTTCCGCCGGACGATCTCCAGCGTGGTGGCGCCCACGTTCTTGACGGCGATGCCCTCGGCGATGGTGTCGCCGCCCACGCTGACCGGCAGGTTGTTCAGGGCCTGGTACATGGGCGGATAGGCCGTGACCTCCACGCCGATGACCTCGATGTCCGGCTTGCGCGCCTTCGCGGCGATCGCCATGCCGGAGATCAGGCCGCCGCCGCCCACAGGCACCAGCAGCACGTCCAGGTCCGGGGCGGCATTCAGCATCTCCAGCGCCACCGTGCCCTGGCCGGCGATGACCAGCGGGTCGTCATAGGGGTGAACGAAGACGTAGCCATGTTCCTTTTGCAGACGCTCGGCCTCCGCCGCCGCCTCCGCCAGCACAGCACCCTTCAGCACCACCTTGGCGCCAAAGTTCTCCGTATGCTCCACCTTGATGAAGGGGGTACCCTCGGGCATCACGATGGTGGCGGGGATGCCCAGGCGGCCGGCGTGGTAGGCGACACCCTGGGCGTGGTTGCCGGCCGACATGGCGATGACGCCGCGCCGGCGCTCCTCCTCCGTCAGGGACAGCAGGCGGTTCAGGGCGCCACGCTCCTTGAAGCTGGCGGTGAACTGCAGGTTCTCGAACTTCACCCAGATTTCGCAGCCGGCGATGCGCGACAGGGTGCGCGACGGGATACAGGGCGTGTCGATGACCTGGCCGCCCAGCGCCAGGGCCGCCGCCCGCACATCCTCCAGGGTGACCTTGTCCGCGCCCGTGTTGCTGTCCATGAGATCTGTCCTTGAGAACGGCATCCTTGAGGGCGCCAACCATAGACCTCAAGCGACAGCCCGCGACAGGAGATTTGTCGCGGGCCGCTTCGCTTGATCCTTACTCCGCCGCCAGGGGCGTGGACTGGCCCGGCGTGCCGGTCCGCCAGTCGCGCAGCAAGGCCTCCTCCTTGGCCTTCACCTCGGCGTAGGCCTTCTCCTTGACGTGGCCGTAGCCGCGGATCTTCTGCGGCAGCTCGGCGATTTCCACGGCCAGCGCGTGGTTGTCCTCGGCAAGGCCGGCCAGCAGTTCCTCCACCGTGGCGCGGAAGTCCACGATCAGCTGGCGCTCCATACGCCGTTCCGCCGTGCGGCCGAAGATGTCCAAGGCCGTGCCGCGCAGGCCCTTCAGGCGGGCCAGGACGCGGAAGGCCGTCAGCATCCAGGGACCGAAGGCGCGCTTGCGCACCTCACCCGTGGCTGGGTCGGTGTGCGACGCCGTGGGCGGGGCCAGGTGGAAGACCAGCTTGTAGTCGCCCTGGAACTGCTGGCGCACCTGGTCCAGGAAGCCGGTCTGGGTGTAGAGGCGCGCCACCTCGTACTCGTCCTTGTAGGCCATCAGCTTGAACAGCGTGCGGGCCACGGCCTCGGTCAGCTGGTCGGCGCCGGGCACCTTGGCCGTCTCCGCCGACCGCACCTTGGCCACGAACTGGCGATAGGCGTCGGCATAGGCCGTGTCCTGATACTCGGTCAGGAAGGCCGCGCGGCGCTCGATGGCCTCATCCAGCGTCTGCGACAGGCGGCGGTGGGGCTGATCGGCGGCCGGGCCCTTGGGCGTGGCGATCTTTTCCACGGCCGCCTGGTCCAGGGCGGCGCGACGGCCCCAGCGGAAGGCGTCGGTGTTCATCTTCACCGCCGCCCCGTTCATCTCGATGGCCTTCTCCAGGGCCTCGGCGCTGACCGGCACCAGCCCCTTCTGGTAGGCGTAGCCCAGCATGAACAGGTTGGTGGCGATGCTGTCGCCCAAGAGGCCGGTGGCGATGCGGGTGGCATCCACGGCGTTGACGGCGTCGGCCCCGCAGGCCTTGGCCACGGTCGCCACCATGGACCCGCCATTCATCTGGAAGTCCGGGTTGGTGACGAAGGCGGCGGTGATGGCCTCATGGGTGTTCAGGATGGCGCGGGTGCGGCCCTTGGCCATCTTGGTCAGGGCGTCGGCATTGGCCGCCACCACGATATCGCAGCCCAGCACCACGTCGGCGCCACCGGCGGCGATGCGGGTGGCGTGGATGTCCTCCGGCCGTTCGGCGATGCGCAGATGGCTGGTGACCGCCCCGCCCTTCTGCGCCAGGCCCGCCATGTCCAGCACGGTGCAGCCCCGGCTTTCCAGGTGGGACGCCATGGCGACAATGGCGCCGATGGTGACCACGCCGGTGCCGCCCACACCCGTCACCAGGATGTTCCAGGGACGGTCCAGGGTGCGGCGCACCGGCTCCGGCAGGGCCTCGAACGCGTCGGCCTTGCCCCCCACCGGCTTGGGCTTGCGCAAAGAGCCGCCCTCCACCGTCACGAAGCTGGGGCAGAAGCCCTTGAGGCAGGAGAAGTCCTTGTTGCAGCTGGACTGGTCAATCTGGCGCTTACGGCCGAACTCCGTCTCCACCGGCACCACGGACAGGCAGGAGGACTTGGCCGAGCAATCGCCGCAGCCCTCGCACACCAGCTCATTCACCACCACGCGGCGGGCCGGGTCGGGGAAGGTGCCGCGCTTGCGGCGGCGGCGCTTCTCGGCAGCACAGGTCTGTTCATAGATCAGGACGCTGACGCCCTTGATCTCGCGCATCTCGCGCTGCACCCGGTCCAGGTCGTCGCGGTGCTCGATGGTGGTGAAGGGCGGCAGGCCCTGGCCCAGGCCGTACTTCTCCGGATCGTCGCTGACCACGACGATGCGCTCCACCCCCTCGGCCTCCAGCTGGCGGGCGATCTGGTGCACGGAGAGGCTGCCGTCCACCTTCTGGCCGCCGGTCATGGCCACGGCGTCGTTGTAGAGGATCTTGTAGGTGATGTTGACCTTGGCGGCGACGGAGGCGCGCACCGCCAGGATGCCAGAGTGGAAGTAGGTGCCGTCGCCCAGGTTGGCGAAGACATGCTCCTCCCCCGCGAACGGGGCCTGGCCGATCCAGTGCACGCCCTCGCCGCCCATCTGGCTGAAGACGTCGGTGTTGCGGCCCATCCACGTCACCATGTAGTGGCAGCCGATGCCGGCCAAGCCGCGGCTGCCCTCGGGCAGGTGGGTGGAGGTGTTGTGTGGGCAGCCGGAGCAGTAGAAGGGTGCCCGCACGACGGTGCTGGCCGAGGCGGTGGGGCGCAGCTGCGCCTCCAAGGCCCGCACCCGCTCCGCCACCCGGTCGACCATCAGGCCCAGCTTGGCCATGCGGCCGGCCAGGGCGAGCGCGATGGTGGTGGGCGACAGTTCCGCCTTTTCCGACAACAGCGGCCGGCCGTCCTCATCCGTCTTGCCCAGGATGCGGGGGCGGCGGTCCCAGTTATACAGCTGCTCCTTCAGCTGCGCCTCGATCAGGGCGCGCTTCTCCTCCACCACCAGCAGCTCTTCAGCGCTTTCGGCGAAGTCGCGGATGCCGTGGGGTTCCAGCGGCCAGGTCATGGCCACCTTGAAGATGGCGATGCCGAGGTCGGCGGCCATCTCAGCATTGATGCCCAGCTCATCCAGGGCCTGGCGGACATCCAGGTAGGACTTGCCCACGGTGACGATGCCCAGGCGCGGCTTGGCGGCGCCCAGGATGACCTTGTCCAGGCGGTTGGCCCGGGCGAAGGCGCGCGCCGCGTCCAGCTTCCACTGGATCATGCGGTCTTCCTGGATCAGCGGCGTGTCGTGCAGGCGGATATTCAACCGGCCCGGCGGCATTTCAAAGTCGGCGGGGAGGACCACGCCGCTGGTGATGTCGGGCACGCGGACGATGGCGGAGGTGTCGATGGTGTCGGCCAGGGCGGTGAACCCCACCCAGCAGCCGGAATAGCGCGACATCTCCCAGCCGATCAGGCCGTAGTCCAGGAACTCCTGCACGCCGGCCGGGCTCATCACCGGCATGAAGGCGTGGATGAAGGCGTGGTCCGACTGGTGCGGCAGGGTGGAGGATTTGGAGGCGTGGTCGTCGCCGGCGATGGCCAGCACGCCGCCATGGCGGCTGGTGCCGGCGAAGTTGGCGTGCTTCAGCGCGTCCAGCGAGCGGTCGACGCCGGGGCCTTTGCCGTACCAGATGCCGAACACGCCATCGACCTTGGCGCCTTTGAACAGGTTGACCTGCTGGCTGCCCCAGACGGCGGTGGCGCCCAGTTCCTCGTTCACGCCCGGCTGAAAATGGATGTCGTGGCGGGCCAGGTGCTTGCGCGCCTGCCACAGCGCCTGGTCGTAGGCCCCCAGGGGGGAGCCGCGATAGCCCGAGATGAAGCCGGCAGTGTTCAGGCCGGCCGCCCGGTCGCGGTCGCGCATCAGCATGGGCAGGCGCACCAGCGCCTGGGTCCCGGTCATATAGACCCGGCCGTCCCGCAGGACGTACTTGTCATCGAGGGTAACGGCGGCCAGCGTCATAACGCATCTCCCACTCGGGTGAAACTGGTCCCCTGCCTAGCCTTGCGGGCCATCACCCGATGCGGTCGGGTCGTGGCCTTTACAAGGGACGGTGCCTCGCGGCCTGGGGGTCCGCGAAGTCCGGCGCCGATGTTCCCTCGGCTTACCCTCGCATCTAAGCAGGGATGCACGCGTCCGAAAATAGGTCATATATACTGACATATTTCCTGTCGGAAGCACCGCAGCAATCGCGCCGACTCGTTCCCGCCGGCCGCCATTTGGGTTCTATCCTTACGTCCGCGCCCCCCAGCCATGCGCACGCCTGACCGCCACCATTGGGGCTGCGTTTTTAGCGACCGCGACTCGGGGGCGACTCTAGCCTGGAACCGCCCCACCGATTAGTCTGCCGCCAGTTTCCCCTCCGAAGAGCCCGCCCCATGACGAAGCCGGTCGACCCCAGCACCCTGCCCTACCGCCCCTGCGTCGGCATCTGCCTGCTGAACGCCCAGGGCTTGGTGTTCGTCGGCCAACGGCGCGACACCCCCGGCGCCTGGCAGATGCCCCAGGGCGGCATCGACAAGGGCGAGACGGCGGCGGAAGCCGGCCTGCGCGAGCTGATGGAGGAGATCGGTACCAACCAGGCAACGATCCTGGAGGAAACGGCCGAGTGGCTGCGCTACGACCTGCCGCCCGAGTTGGTGGGCGTGGCGTGGAAGGGCAAGTATCGCGGCCAGAAGCAGAAATGGCTGGCCTGCCGCTACACCGGTCAGGACAGCGACATCAACCTGGAAACCGACCATCCCGAGTTCGACGCCTGGCAATGGGTGCCGCTGGAGCGGACGGTGGACCTGATCGTCCCCTTCAAGCGCGAGATCTACGTGCAGGTGGTCGCCGCCTTCCGGCATTTGATTTGAGCTAGCCCTCAGGCAACGGAAAGCTCCGGCAGACGCTGCGAAAACAAAAACGCCGCCCCGGTCCCCCAGGGCGGCGTTTTGCTTTCAGCGCGGCAGAGGCGTCAGGCGGCCAGCGGGGGCACGCCGGCCTTCTTCATCATGCGCTTGTAGGCGTAGCGCGAGGCGACATCGTGCAGCCAGCCTTGGGGCTTCAGGCCGCTGGCCTTGAACACCATGGCGACCATGCGGTCCAAATGATGTGGGCGGTAATAGCTGTAGGCCCGGCGCACGTAATTGGCGAAGGCGGTCTCGCGGTGATAGGGCGCGCCTTCGTCGGCGTTGGCGGCGTGATAGGCGAAGGACAGCTCATCATCCTCCGTCTCGTTGATGCGCGAGAGGGAGATGCGCAGGCGGCCAAACTTGCCCAGGCGCTCCTGGGTCAGGTAATCGCCCAGGTAATCGTAGAACAGCTTGTAGTGCCGGAATTCGTCGGCCGCGATGTGGCGACAGATCTGCTTCAGCACGGGCTCGTCCGTGGCCTCGGCCAGGGCGGTGTAATAGCTGCTGGTGCCGGTCTCGACGATGCAGCGTGCCACCAGTTCACCGGCGCGGGAACCGCGCACCGACTGGCTGACGTCGATGTCGATCTTGTAGCCCTCGCGGAAACGCGTCACTGCCGCCTGGAAGTTCCAGCTGGGGTCCACGCGCTCGGCCCAGGCGCCCAAGGCCTCACCATGCTGCACTTCCTCAACGGCCCACTGGCGGGCCGTCCGGCAGAACTCCGTGTTGTCGGCGAAGACATTGCACAGGTAGTCGGCGTAGCTGTCGCCGTTGTACTCCACCAGGGCGGCGGCCTTGATGAGCTTCAGGATATCGGGGTTGACCTTGGACGGGTCCAGCTTGTCCCAGGGCAGGCCCGCAACCGTCCAATGACCGTTGCGGCTTTCCGTAGCCTGAGATTCCGTGCCGTTGACGTCTGCCATGCGCGTTCCGTTCTTCGTGCCCCAGGGCCGGCGCCTTCGCTTCCGGGTGCCGGCATCCGATGACCATTATACGGGCCCGATGCTGCCGCCGTGCCCCCACTGCGACGATCGAACCCCACTCAATTCGAAAAGGTCCGCCCGGAAACAAGAAAGCCGGCGGGCTTTTCGTGATGCCCCACCGGCCGGTATGCCACAAATTCGTAACATCCGCCAAGCTCGGCACGGCGCCAAGCTAGCACGATGCCGCCGATCGGCAAAATGCCCACCCGCCAAAGGCGGGAACTATTGTGCTAAATCAAGGGACTGGGCTTACGTCCTAGGGTACCTGCCTAAGGGCGAAGGGGGCTAGGCACGATGACCTAGCCCCCTTCGGACCTCTTGCGATTCGCTCTTAACTCCCCAGGACCAACCCTTAGTGGGCGGCCGGGCCGGCGCCGAGGGCTTCCAGCTTGGCCTGGGCGACCAGCAGCTTGGCCTCCGCGACGCGCTTCTCGGCGTCGTTGGCGGCGTCGGCCACATCCTCGGCCAGGTCCTTCACCTGCTGTTCCACCGCGGCGCGATCCAGGGCCGCGACCTCGATCGCCTCTTCCGCCAGCACGGTGCAGCGCGTCTCGGTCACCTCGGCGAAACCGCCGGCGACGAAGATGCGGTTGCTGATGGTGGTGATGCCATCGAGGTAGATGTCGATGACGCCCGGCTTCAGCGTGGTGATCAGGGGGGCGTGGCCCGGCAGGGCGCCCAGGTAGCCTTCAGTGCCCGGGACGACCACCATGTCGACCGGCTGGGAAACCAGCAGCTTCTCCGGCGACACCAGCTCGAATTCAACCTTATCGGCCATGATGGGGCTTCCGTTCAGCGTCTTACGATAAGGGACGGAAAGGGGATTCCCCCTTCCGTCCCGGTACTACTCAGGCGATCAGGCGGCCTCGGCGGCCATCTTGCGGGCCTTCTCGACGGCTTCCTCGATGGTGCCAACCATGTAGAAGGCCGCTTCCGGCAGGTGGTCGTACTGGCCGGCCACGATGCCCTTGAACGCGCGGATGGTGTCTTCCAGGCTGACCAGCACGCCCGGCGTGCCGGTGAACACTTCGGCCACGTGGAAGGGCTGGGACAGGAAGCGCTGGATCTTACGGGCGCGGGCGACCGTCAGCTTGTCCTCTTCCGACAGTTCGTCCATGCCCAGGATGGCGATGATGTCCTGCAGCGACTTGTAGGTCTGCAGCACCTTCTGCACCGAGCGGGCCGTCTGGTAGTGCTCCTCACCCACGACGCGCGGATCCAGCGCGCGGGAGGTGCTGTCCAGCGGGTCCACGGCCGGGAAGATGGCCTGTTCGGCGATGGCGCGGCTCAGCACCGTCGTGGCGTCCAGGTGGGCGAACGAGGTGGCGGGGGCTGGGTCGGTCAGGTCGTCGGCGGGCACGTACACGGCCTGCACCGAGGTGATCGAGCCCTTCTTGGTCGAGGTGATGCGTTCCTGCAGGGCGCCCATGTCGGTGGCCAGCGTGGGCTGGTAACCCACCGCCGACGGGATGCGGCCCAGCAGCGCCGACACCTCGGCACCCGCCTGCGTGAAGCGGAAGATGTTGTCGATGAACAGCAGCACGTCCTGGCCTTCCTCGTCGCGGAAGTATTCCGCGATGGTCAGGCCGGACAGGGCGACGCGGGCGCGGGCCCCCGGCGGCTCGTTCATCTGGCCGTACACCAGGGCCACCTTGGAGCCCGGGCCGTCGAGCTTGATGACGCCCGATTCGATCATCTCATGGTACAGGTCGTTACCCTCGCGGGTACGCTCGCCCACACCGGCGAAGACCGACACACCACCGTGCGCCTTGGCGACGTTGTTGATCAGTTCCATGATGGTGACGGTCTTGCCCACGCCGGCGCCGCCGAACAGGCCGATCTTGCCACCCTTCAGGTACGGGGCCAGCAGGTCGATGACCTTAATGCCCGTCACCAGGATCTGCGCGTCGGTCGCCTGCTCGGCGAACTCGGGCGCGGACCGGTGGATGGGGTAGGTCTTCTCGGAGGCCACGGCACCGCGCTCGTCGATCGGCTCGCCGATGACGTTCAGGATGCGGCCCAGGGTGGCCGGGCCGACCGGCATGTTGATGGGGCTGCCGGTGTCGCTGACGGCGCCGCCACGCACCAGGCCGTCCGTGCTGTCCATGGCGATGCAGCGGACGGTGTTCTCACCCAGATGCTGGGCGACTTCGAGCACAAGGGTCTTGCCCTCGTTCTGCGTGTGCAGGGCGTTCAGAATGGCGGGCAGTTCGGCATCGAACTGCACGTCCACCACGGCGCCCAGCACCTGCGTGATACGGCCGACGGCGTTGGTCGCCTGGTTAGTCGTAGCCATGGGGTAAGCTCCCTCGGACCCTTGCGAATGTTGTCGTGGCGCCGTCAGACCGCTTCAGCACCGGAGATGATCTCGATCAGCTCCTTGGTGATGAAGGCCTGGCGCGTGCGGTTGTAGTTAAGCGTCAGCTTCTTGATCGTATCGCCGGCGTTGCGCGTGGCGTTGTCCATGGCGGTCATCTGCGCGCCGAAGAACGAGGCCGAGCTTTCCAGCAGGGCGGTGTACACCTGGATGGAAAGGTTGCGCGGCAGCAGGTCGTTGAGGATGTCCTCCTCCGACGGCTCGAACTCGTAGATGGCCTTCGGCTCGGTGGAGGCCGGGGCCTCTTCCGTCGTGGCCGCCACGGCGAACGGGACGATCTGCTGAACGGTGACGATCTGCGTCATCGCCGACTTGAACTTGTTGAAGATGATGGAGGCGACGTCGAATTCACCGGCGTCGAACAGCTCCAGCACCTTGTCCGCGACCTGGGCCGCGTCGGCGAAGCCCAGGCGCTTGCCGCCCAGGTTCTCGTAGCTGTGGACGATCATCGAGCCGAACTCGCGACGCAGCAGGTCGCGGCCCTTGCGGCCCACCGTCAGCAGCTTCACGGTCTTGCCCTCGCCCGTCAGGCGGGTGACCTGGCGCTTGGCCTCGCGGACGATGGTGGCGTTGAAGCCGCCGCACAGGCCGCGGTCGCCGGTCAGGACGATCAGCAGATGCGTCTTGTCGGAACCGGTGCCCGCCATCAGCTTCGGGCCCTGCGCGCCCGCCGGCACGTTGGCGGCGAGGGAGGAGAGCATGCGGCCCATGCGCTCGGCATAGGGACGCCCGGCTTCGGCCTGTTCCTGGGCGCGGCGCAGCTTGCTGGCCGCCACCATCTTCAGGGCCGAGGTGATCTTCTGCGTCGACTTGACGCTGTCGATCCGGATCTTGAGGTCCTTAAGGCTGGGCATGCCGTGCCTTCACTTCCTAGGGAGACTTGGGCGGGCGGCGGCCATGACGGCGCCGCCCGCCGTTTGCGGGGATCAGGCGAAGACCTTGGAGAAGCTCTCCAGGAAGGCCTTCAGCTTTTCCTCGGTGTCCTTGCTGATCTGCTTGTCGGTGCGGATCGCGGTCAGGATGTCCTGGCCCTTGCTGCGGATCTCGTCCAGGAAGCGCGCCTCGAAGCGGTTCACGTCCTCGACCTTCACCTTGTCCAGGAAGCCCTTCACGCCGGCGAAGATGGAAACCACCTGCTCTTCCACCGGCAGCGGGCTGTACTGCGGCTGCTTCAGCAGCTCGGTCAGACGGGCACCGCGGTTCAGCAGGCGCTGGGTAGCGGCGTCCAGGTCCGAGGCGAACTGGGCGAAGGCGGCCATTTCGCGGTACTGGGCCAGTTCCAGCTTAATGGTGCCGGCGACCTGCTTCATCGCCTTGATCTGGGCGGCGGAGCCGACGCGGCTGACCGACAGGCCGACGTTAATGGCCGGGCGGATACCGCGGTAGAACAGGCCGGTTTCCAGGAAGATCTGGCCGTCGGTGATGGAGATGACGTTCGTCGGGATGTAGGCCGACACGTCACCCGCCTGGGTCTCGATGATGGGCAGGGCCGTCAGCGAGCCGGCGCCGTAGCCATCGGCCATCTTGCAGGCGCGTTCCAGCAGGCGGCTGTGCAGGTAGAACACGTCGCCGGGGTAGGCTTCGCGGCCCGGCGGACGGCGCAGCAGCAGGGACATCTGACGGTAGGCGACGGCCTGCTTGGACAGGTCGTCGTACACGATCAGGGCGTGCATGCCGTTGTCGCGGAAGAACTCGCCCATGGCGCAGCCGGTGTAGGGCGCCAGGTACTGCAGCGGCGCCGGCTCGGACGCGGTGGCGGCCACGACGATGGAGTATTCCATCGCGCCGGCTTCCTCCAGCGTCTTCACGATCTGGGCGACCGTGGAGCGCTTCTGGCCGACGGCCACGTAGATGCAGTAGAGCTTCTTGGATTCATCGCCGCCGGCGTTGATGCCCTTCTGGTTGATGAAGGCATCGATGGCAACGGCGGTCTTGCCGGTCTGACGGTCGCCGATGATCAGCTCACGCTGGCCACGGCCGACGGGCACCAGGGCGTCCACGGCCTTCAGGCCGGTCTGCATGGGCTCGTGCACCGACTTGCGCGGGATGATGCCGGGGGCCTTCACCTCGACGCGCTTGCGCACGACGTCGACCAGCGGGCCCTTGCCGTCGATGGGGTTGCCCAGGCCGTCCACGACGCGGCCCAGCAGGCCGCGGCCCACCGGAACCTCGACGATGGCGCCCGTGCGCTTCACCGTGTCGCCTTCCTTGATGGCGCGGTCGTCGCCGAAGATCACGGCGCCGACGTTGTCGGCTTCCAGGTTCAGGGCCAGGCCCTGAATCCCGCCCGGGAACTCGACCATCTCACCGGCCTGGACCTTGTCCAGGCCATGGATGCGGGCAACACCGTCGCCGACCGAGAGCACCTGGCCCACTTCAGCAACATCGGCCTCGGTGCCGAAATTCGCGATCTGCTGTTTCAGGATCGCGGAAATCTCTGCGGCGCGGATTTCCATCAGCCCACCCCTTTCATGGCGATTTTCAGCTTGGTCAGTTTGGTGCGCACGGAACTGTCGATCATGCGCGATCCGACCTTAACGATCATGCCGCCCAGCAGCGACGGGTCGACGCTGGCGGCAACGGTAACTTTGGAGCCCAGGGCCTTCTTGAGCGCATCGGTCACGGCCGACAGCTGCTCTTCCGTCAGCGGACGGGCCGAGATGACGGTGGCCGTCTCTTCGCCGCGGCGCTGGGCCAGCTCGGCAAGGAAGGCGACGATCATGCCGTCGAGGGCGAAAAGCCGGCGGTTCTGGGCGACCAGACCAATAAACTTGCGCACAAGCTCGGACGTGCCCGCCTGTGACAGCACCGCCTCCATGGCGCGGGCCTGCTCGGCACGCGACAGGACGGGGCTGCGCACAACGCGACGCAGGTCTGCGCTTTCGGCGAGAACCTGCTTGAGCGACGTCAGGTCCTGCGCGGTTTGGTCCAGCGCCTTCTGCTCGTCGGCAAGGTCGAACAGCGCCGCCGCGTAGCGGGCCGCCAGTCCGGATACGACTGTCCCTTGGGATGCCACCTGGAAACCTCGGTTAATCCGCAGACCTGAAGGATTTCAGGGCCTTAGCAATGTGGGTCCGAACCGGGTGAAAACCACCCCGGCGTCGGGCGTCGTGCACATAACACAGGGCGCCGCAGGGCGCAACTCCATCACTCCATCCAAAGCATACTATCCCACGGGTGAGCAGCCCGCTTTAAGGCGCCATTAACAGTTGGGGCCGCATAGTCCCCTCAACGCGCCAAAGCCACCCGGCGCCCGACGAAAAAAAGTCCGGAGCCTTCCGGGCCCCTCCGATCCAGGGTGGCAGAGTGCTGGTGAGTCATGACTGTCGTCCCCTTCTCCTCTGCCCGCTTCACCCCCTTCGATCTGACCGAGTGGAACAGCGTCGCCCAGCCCAAGCTGGAGCGTGGCCTGTGGGAAACGGTCAGCCGCCACACCGCGCCCGACCATGATCAGCTGATCGTGCGCTTCCCCAACCTGGACCGCCCGGTCTTCCGGTTCGAGCGGGACCGCCGCGGCACCTATCGCCTGTACTTCAACGACCGCCGCGGCTGGTACTGCATCGGCACCGGCGAGAGCGCCGAGGAATGCCTGTCCGTGTGGCGGGGCCGCGTGCCGCGTGCCACGGCCGAGGCCGGCGCACAGGCGGGCCGTTGAGCGTCCGCCGCTATACTAAAGAACGAGGGGGCCATGGGCCCCATCGGAGCCTGAGTTGTCTGGTGAGAACCCGATTTTAGGTGGCCTGACGTTTATAAGGTCTTGGAGTCGCGTACCAGTCGAGTGGCCTAGCGTTGCCTGGAACCAGAGTTGCCTGAACACCGACTTCAGTAGCGTTGCCTGATTTGACGCCAGGGGGCAGACCAGCGCCCCCTTTCAGGGCAGACGGGACACGGGGCGGAGCGGCGGCGCCAGCACACGGAAGGGCGCCGCCGTTTCCATATCCACCGGCAGCCGGGCGATGGTGTCGCCATCCCCCTGCACCGGATCGCCGACCGGCCCCTCGATCCGCACCCGCACCGCCGGCATGACCCGGTATCCCAATCCCCCCTTCGCTTCCGTCCGGCGGGCCAGCCGGCCCGTCACCAGCGCCGCGCCATAGCCCAGCGCCGCCAGCCGTCCGCCCGCCTCGAACAGGCAGACGTGGAAGCCGCCCTCGTCCAGCCGGGCGTCGGGCGCACAGACGAAGCGGCCGCCATAGAAATGGCCCTTGGCCACGATGCAGGACGCCGCCTCGTGCTCGCGGACATGGCCGGCCGCGTCCGTCGTGATCACGCGATAGCGCGGGCTGGGCCAGCGCGCGATCTGCGCCAGGCTTTCCAGCACATAGGCGCCCTTGCCGATACGGCGCTTCACCCCGGGATCCACCCCTTCCACCACGTGGGCGTCCAGACCCACGCCGGCCATCATCGTGAACAGGCGGCCGTTGGCGCGCCCGGCATGGATAGTGCGCGGCACCGCGCCCGCCAGGGTGCGCGCCAGCTCGGCCGCGCCGGACGGCAGGTCCAGCTCCGCCGCCAGCACGTTGGCCGTGCCTAGGGGGATCAGACCCAGGGGGATCAGGCGCGGGCCCGGCGGCGACAGGGTCGGCGCCGCCAAGAGGCCGTTCACCACCTCGTTGATGGTGCCGTCGCCGCCCGAGGCCACGATGGCGTCGGGAATGCGTCCGTCCGTCAGCGCGCCAGAGGCGGCCAGGCCGGCCAGGCGTTCGGCGTCGCGCGGGCCGGTGGTTTCCACCACCGCCACGTCGGCGCCGCCCTGGCGCAGGGCATCGACCACCCGCCCGATCAGGCCCCGCCGGCGACGGCCCGCCACAGGATTGTGAATGATCAGTAGTCGGCGCGCGGGCGCGGACACAGGTTCCGTGACAGCCAAGTGAAGGGCGGAAGACATATTTATGAATGCCCCGTGAATATATGGTGAAGTCCTTGAACTAACCTTCATCACCATTTGTCTTGCCCTACATGCTGCGGTATAGCCCTGTCAACATTACTATTGATTGTCTGCGTGGGTCATCTCGGGGGCGTAGCATGGAGACGGACATGGAGACGGAACACGAGGCCCCGCGGCGGTACCGCAGCATATGGCTCTCCGATCTGCATCTGGGAACCCGTGGCTGCCAGGCCGACATGCTGCTGGATTTCCTGAAGCACACCGAGTCGGAATACCTGTACCTGGTCGGCGATATCGTCGATGGGTGGCGCCTGAAGAAGGGCTGGTACTGGCCGCAGGCCCACAACGACGTGGTGCAGAAGGTGCTGCGCCGGGTGCGCAAGGGCACCAAGGTCTTCCTGATCCCGGGCAACCATGACGAAGTCTTCCGCGACTTCATCGGCCTGCAGTTCGGCGGCGTCACCATCCTGGAGGATGCGGTCCACACCACCGCCGACGGCCGCCGCTTCCTGGTGCTGCACGGCGACCTGTTCGACGCGGTGGTGAAGTACGCCAAGTGGCTGGCCTATGTCGGGGACAGCGCCTACACGGTGCTGCTGACCCTGAACACCTGGCTGAACGCCGCCCGCCGCCGCTTCGGCTTCCAGTACTGGTCGCTGTCCGCCTACCTGAAGAACCGCACCAAGAAGGCGGTGGAGTTCATCGGCAATTACGAGCAGGCGCTGGCGGACGAGGCCAAGCGCCGGCAGGTCGACGGCATCATTTGTGGCCACATCCACCACGCCGAGATGCGTGACATGGGTGGCGTCCTCTACTGCAACGACGGGGACTGGGTGGAATCGTGCACCGCATTGGTCGAACACGCCGACGGCACGCTGGAGATCATTCATTGGGCGGACGAAGTGCGCAAGCGCGCGGCGGCGCGGCAGCCTGGGCAGCCGGGCGGGACGACGCAGAAGGCTGCAGCGTGAAAATCCTGATCGTCACGGACGCCTGGCATCCCCAGGTGAACGGCGTGGTCCGCACCCTGACCACGACGCGCGATGAATTGCGCCAGCTGGGCCATGAGGTTGAGGTCATCGCCCCGGACCGCTTCCGCACCGTGCCCATGCCGACATATCCGGAAATCCGGCTGGCGCTGAAGCCCGGCGCCCGACTGCGCCGCATGATCGACGAGATCGCGCCCGACGCCATCCACATCGCCACCGAAGGCCCCCTGGGCCTGGCCGCGCGGCGCTATTGCCTGCGCCGGCGCATCCCCTTCACCACCGCCTATCACACGCGGTTCCCGGAATATGTCCGCGACCGTTTCCCCATCCCGCTGCGCCTCAGCTACGCCCTGGTGCGCCGCTTCCACGCGCCGGCGTCCGCCGTCATGGTGGCGACGCCGTCCATCGAGAACGACCTGGTGGATCGCGGCTTCCGCAACATCAAGCGCTGGTCGCGCGGCGTCGATACCGACCTGTTCCGCCCGCGCGAGAAGGACTTCCTGCCCTTCCCCCGCCCCATCTTCATGTATGTGGGCCGGGTGGCGGTGGAGAAGAACATCGAGGCCTTCCTGTCGCTGGACCTGCCCGGCACCAAGGTGGTGGTGGGCGGCGGCCCGCAGCTGGACGAGCTGAAGGCCAAGTACCCGGCCGCCCAGTTCGTAGGCCCCAAGCATGGCGAGGAACTGGCCAAGCACTACGCCGCCGGCGACGTCTTCGTCTTTCCCTCGCGCACCGACACCTTCGGCCTGGTGCTGTTGGAGGCGCTGGCCTCCGGCGTGCCGGTGGCGGCGTACCCGGTGCCGGGCCCGCTGGACGTGCTGGCCGGGTCGGACGTGGCCGTGCTGGACGAGGATTTGCGCAAGGCCGCCCTGGCCGCCCTGGAAATACCGGGCGACAAGTGCCGGCGCCACGCCCTGACCTTTTCCTGGTCCGCGTCCGCCGCGCAGTTCCTGAACAACCTGCGCCCCTTCCGCGGCCATCCGGCCTTGGACCCGGTGCCCGTCCTGGACCCGGCCCCGCAAGCGGACGAGACCAAGAAAGCCAGCTGATCGCGAGGGTCCCCGCGTTCATTGAAGATGGCGCGGACCCGGTGCTAGGGTGGCGGCGACCGTGGCGGGCCGCCCCGCCGCCCTATCCGTTCCCCTGACACGATCGGCATGCTGGAAGCGCTTTATCGCGGGCTGACCGCCCTGGCCGGCCCTGCCGTCCGCCGCCTGCTGGACCGGCGGCTGGCCGCCGGCAAGGAAGACCCCCTCCGTTTGCCCGAGCGCCTGGGCCATGCCGGCCTGCCCCGCCCCCCTGGCCGGCTGATCTGGTTGCACGCCGCCAGCATGGGCGAATCCATGGCCGTGCTGCCGCTGATCGACCGGCTGCTGACCCTGTCGCCCCGGTCCACCGTCCTGATCACCACCGGCACCGTCACCTCCGCCGCGCTCATGGCCAAGCGCCTGCCGCCGGGCGCCATCCACCAGTTCGTGCCGGTGGACCTGCCGGCGGCCGTGGCCCGTTTCATGGACCACTGGCGGCCCGACGCGGCGCTATGGATCGAATCGGAATTCTGGCCCAACCTGCTGCGCGCCCTGCGTAAGGCCCAGGTGCCCGCCGCCCTGGTGAACGCCCGCCTGTCGGCCGGCAGCCACCGCAACTGGCGCCGCGCGCCGCGCACCGCCCATCGCCTGCTGTCCACCTTCCGCCTGGCGCTGGCGCAAACGGCGACGGAGGCCGGGCGCTTGCGCGATTTGGGCCTGGCCGACGTGCGCTGCGTCGGCAACCTGAAATACTCCACCAGTCCCTTGCCGGCGGAGCCCCAGGCCCTGGCCGCGTTCAAGGCCGCCGTTGGCGACCGGCCGACCTGGGTCTTTGCCAGCACTCACCCGGGCGAGGATGACCTGGCCGTCCAGGCGCACCAGCGCCTGGCCCCTCGCATCCCGGGGTTGCTGACCCTGGTGGTGCCCCGCCATCCCGCGCGGGGGCCGGAGGTCGCCGCCGCCTTCCAGGCCCGAGGCCTGACCGTCAGCCGCCGCGCCACCGGCGCCTTGCCGGACGCCACCGACGCCCTGCACGTGGCCGACACGCTGGGAGAGCTGGGGCTGTTCTTCCGCCTGGCGCCGGTGGCGGCCATCGGCGGATCGTTCGTGCCCGTGGGCGGGCACAACCCCATCGAGCCGGCGCAACTGGGGGCCGCCATCGTCTACGGCCCGCACATGCATAATTTCGCGGAGATTGCCGCGACCCTGGAAGCCGCCGGCGGAGCCCGGCGCGTGCCGGATGTCGACGGCCTGGCCGCGGCCGTGCACACCCTGCTGACCGACCCGGACGCACGCGCTGCCCAGGCCGCCGCCGCCAAGGCCGTGGCCGACGACAACCGCGACGCCGTGGACCGGGTGATGGCGGCCCTGGCGCCCCTGCTGGCCGAGGCCGGCCTGCACCTGACCGGGGATGCCCGGTGAAGGCCCCCGGCTTCTGGTATCGTCCCGCCGGGCCGCTGGCGGCGCTGCTGAGCCCCCTGGCCTGCCTCTATGCCCTCGGCGCCCGCTGGCGCCAGGCCAAAGCCACGCCGCAGGACGCCAGCATCCCCGTCATCTGCATCGGCAATTTGGTGGCGGGCGGTGCCGGCAAGACGCCGCTGTCGCAGGCGGTGATGCGGCACTTGCGCGCCCGGGGCATCCAAGCCCACTACCTGTCGCGCGGCTATGGCGGCCGGCTGAAGGGGCCCCTGCGGGTCGATCCGGCCCGGCATGGCGCCGCCGACGTGGGGGATGAGCCGCTGCTGCTGTCCCGCACCGCCCCGGCCTGGATATCGGCGGACCGCCTGGCCGGCGCCCGCGCGGCGCGCGATGGCGGTGCCGAGGCCGTGGTGATGGACGACGGCTTCCAGAACCCGGCCCTGGCCAAGGACCTGTCGCTGCTGGTGGTGGATGGCGGTGCGGGCTTCGGCAACGGCCACGTCATCCCGGCCGGTCCCCTGCGCGAGGCCCTGGGCGACGGCCTGGCCCGGGCACAGGCCGTGGTGATCGTGGGTGCCGATCGTACGGGAACCGGAGCGAGGGTGGCGACGCTCGCCCCCGCCCTGCCCATCCTGGCTGCGCGGCTGGTGCCGGACGCAGCCGTGGCCGCCGGGCTGGCCGGCCGCCCGGTCCTGGCCTTCGCCGGCATTGGCCGGCCGCAAAAGTTCTTCGACACCTGCGTTGAGCTGGGCCTGACGGTGGCGGAGGTGGTGCCCTTCCCCGACCATCACCCTTACACGAAGGGCGAGATCGCCCGCCTGCTGGAACGCGCCGCCACCCTGGGTGCCGTGCCCCTGACGACGGAGAAGGACTGGGTGCGACTACCCGCCGCGCACCAAACCGCCATAAAAGCCCTGCCCGTGGTGCTGGCCTTCGACGACCCCGGTGCCCTGGACCGTGTTCTGCGAACGGTGTCCTAGAGACACCGGGTTCCCAGGGCGGGCGCGTGCGAGCGCGCTTGACCCCTGGCAAAAAGCGCCCGATAGCTTAGCCGCCGCCGGGGTCGGGACCCGGCGGCACCCGTTTTTGTCCGCCTTGGAGGTCACCTTTCCGGGGTCCGGATAAGGGGTCGATACCGAATTCCCCCAGGACGGCCGGCCCATCGCCATGGGGACCGGCACGGGAGTTTCCATGGCCGAGCACGGTACCCAGCCCTCCTCCCTGCGCTACGCCATCGAGGCGGCGGGCATCCGCACCCTGTTCTTCCTGCTGGGCCTGCTGCCCGCCGACGTGGCGTCGGACTTCGGCGGCTGGATCGGGCGCACCCTGGGCCCCCGGCTGGGCGGTAACGCCAAGGTGCTGCGCAACCTGGAACGGGCCATGCCCCAGCTGGACGCGGCGGGGCGCCGACGCGTGGCCCGCGAATCCTGGGACAACCTGTGCCGCACCCTGGCCGAATATCCGCACCTGAAGACCATCTCGCGCGAGTGGGAGCAGCGAGTGGAGCTGATCGGGGCGGAGCATGTGCGGGGTCTGGTGACCGATGGCAAGCCGGGCGTCATCCTGACCGGCCATTTCGGCAATTGGGAACTGGTGGCCATGACCGTCTTCAAGTGCGGCACCACCATGACCGCCATCTACCGAGCGCCCAACAACCCCTCGGTCGACAAGCTGCTGGCCGAGGCGCGGGGCGAGCTGGGCACCACCCTCGTGCCCAAGGGTCGCGCCTCCGCCAAGGGCATCCTGGCGGCCATGCGGGCGGGCGGCATCTTGGGCATCCTGGCCGACCAGAAGCTGAACGAGGGCATCGCCGTGCCCTTCCTGGGCCATGACGCCATGACCGGCACCATCGCCGGCGACGTGGTGGTGCGCCACGGCGCCGTCGTCGTGCCCATGCGCGTGACGCGCAAGCCCAGGGGCGCCCGCTTCCGCATCGAGGTCTTTCCGCCCATGGACCTGCCGGCGCCCACGGGCGACCGCCCGGCCGACATCCGCGCCATCACCGTGGCGGTGAACCAGCTGCTGGAACGATGGGTGCTGGAAAACCCCGGCCAATGGCTGTGGACCCACCGCCGCTGGCCGAAATAAGTTCGCCTGCAGGCATGGGGCCTTATCGTTAAAACAGGCTGCCCTGGCCACCGGGCCGCGCCGCCGCGCGCGGCTTGGGCGCTGCGGCCGACTCGCGGGGCGGGGCCGGTGTCGGAACCGGCGCCCCTTCCCCGTCCAGGGTGGCGCCCACGGCGCCGTCGATGAACTCCACCCGCACGCGGCCGCCGGCGGGGGCATCCACCACCTTGGTCACGGGATGCCCGTCGGCGGTGGTGACCAGGGCGAAGCCCCGCGCCAGCACGCCGCGATATGACAGCGTCTCCAGCAGCTTGGCCTGGCCTTCCAGCCGGCGGGCGCCATCGGCCACGGCGCGGCCGAAGCTGGCGTCCAGGCGGCGGCCAAGGTCGGCCAGGCGCGCCCCGCCCTCCTCCGCCCGGCGCACCAGCGGCTGGGGCGTCAGGCGCTGGGCCAGGTTCTGGGCGCGGGTGGCGCGGTCGGCCAGCAGGCGGGTCAGGCCGCCCGACAGGCCACGGCCGGCGATATCCAGGCGGGCGTAGGCCAGGCCCAGCACCTGGGCCGGATGGCGCAGGCCGGCGCCCAGCTTGGCCACCTCCGTGTGGTGGCGGCGGATCAGGCCGGTCATGGACAGGGCCAGGCGCTCCCCCCGATCGTCCAGGCGCTGGGCGCAGCCCTCCAGCAGGGCGCGGGGATCGCCCAGGCCGCGCGCCAGCCCTTCCACGCGGTTGCGGCGCTCAGCCAGCAGGCGGTTGGCGGTCCCCTCCAGCCGGCGGCCGCATTCCATGACCTGGGCCATCAGCTCCGCCCGCACCGGCACCGCCATCTCGGCGGCGGCCGTGGGCGTCGGCGCCCGGCGGTCGGAAGCGAAGTCGATCAGCGTCGTATCGGTCTCATGCCCCACGGCGGAGATCAGTGGGATCTGGCTGGCCGCCGCCGCCCGCACCACGATCTCCTCGTTGAAGGGCATGAGGTCTTCCAGGCTGCCGCCGCCGCGCGCCACGATCAGCAGGTCGGGCCGGGGCACGGGACCGCCGGGGGCGATGGCGTTGAAGCCCTGGATGGCGCGGGCCACCTGGGCCGCTGCCTGCTCGCCCTGCACCGCCACCGGCCACAGCAACACGTGGCGGGGGAAGCGGTCGGCCAGGCGGTGCAGGATGTCGCGGATGACGGCGCCGGTGGGGGAGGTCACCACGCCGATGACGCGGGGCAGGAAGGGCAGCGGCCGCTTGCGCTGGGCATCGAACAGGCCCTCCGCCGCCAGCCGGCGCTTGCGCTCCTCCAGCATCTTGAGCAGCGCGCCCTCGCCCGCCAGCTCCATGGTCTCGATGATCAGCTGGTATTGCGAGCGGCCGGGGTATGTGGTCAGGCGGCCGGTGCACACCACCTCCATCCCGTCTTCCGGCTTCACGGCCAGGCGCATGACCGTGCCCTTCCAGCACACGGCCTCGATCACCGCCTGGTCGTCCTTCAGGCGCAGGTAGAGGTGGCCGGAGGAAACGCGCTTGGGCTGGCTGACCTCGCCGCGCACGCGGACATAGCCGAACGTCTCCTCCACCGTGCGCTTCAGCGCGCGCGACAGGTCGGAAACGCTGAGCTCGGGCAGGTTGCCGCCGGCCACGGGCGTGGCGCCGGCATAGCCGAGATCGGCGGCGGGGGGCGGGGCTGAGTCGGGGAAGTCTTGAGTCATGGCGCGGGCATGATACAAGCACCCGCTCAACAGATGGAATCGTGATCGGGGGTAGAGGCGATGAAGATCCTGGTGGTCGGATCCGGCGGGCGGGAGCATGCGCTGTGCTGGGCCATCTCAGCCTCCCCCCTGTGCGGCACGCTGTGGTGCGCGCCCGGCAACGCCGGCATCCGCGACGTGGCGAGCTGCGTGGACATCAAGGCCGACGACGTGGACGGCCTGGTGGCCTTCGCCACGGCCAACGCCGTGGACCTGGTGGTGGTGGGGCCGGAGCAGCCGCTGGTGCTGGGCCTGGTGGACCGCCTGACGGCCGCCGGCATCAAGGCCTTCGGCCCCAGCCAGGCGGCCGCCGCCCTGGAAGGCTCCAAGGGCTTCATGAAGGACATCTGCGCCAAGTACGGCGTGCCCACGGCCGCCTACCGGCGCTTCACCGACGCCGGCGCCGCCAAGGCCTACGCTACCGAGCAGGGCGCGCCCATCGTGGTCAAGGCCGACGGCCTGGCCGCCGGCAAGGGTGTCGTCATCGCCATGACCCTGGAGGAGGCGCACGCCGCCATCGACGACGCCATGCTGCACGGCCGCTTCGGCAGCGCCGGCGCCGAGGTGGTGGTCGAGGAGTTCATGGATGGGGAAGAGGCCAGCTTCTTCGCCCTGTGCGACGGTACCCACGCCCTGCCCCTGGTAGGGGCGCAGGACCACAAGCGGGTGTTCGACAACGACCAGGGCCCCAACACCGGCGGCATGGGCGCCTATTCCCCCGCGCCCGTCCTGACGCCCACGCTGCAGGACCGGGTGATGCGCGAGATCGTGGAACCCACGGTCAAGGGCATGGCGGCGGAGGGAAAGCCCTTCACCGGCGTGCTGTTCGCCGGGCTGATGATTGTTGCGAGCCCGGAAGGACCGAAGCCGCGCCTGATCGAATTCAACGCGCGCTTCGGCGACCCGGAATGCCAGGTGCTGATGCGCCGCCTGAAGTCCGACATCGTGCCGCTGCTGCTGGCCACCTGCGACGGGCAGCTGGATCATGTGGACGTGCGCTGGTACGACGACCCCGCCCTGTGCGTGGTGATGGCGGCCCAGGGCTATCCGGGTGATTATGTGATGAACACCGCCATCGGGGGGCTGGAGGAGGCTGGCAAGGTCGACGGGGTCACCGTCTTCCACGCCGGTACGAAGGCTGATGGCGATCGCGTGCTGGCCAACGGCGGCCGAGTGCTGGGTGTCACGGCCATGGGCAAGACGGTGGCCGAGGCGCAGGCCCTGGCCTACCAGGCGGTGGACCGCATCCGCTGGCCGGAGGGGTTCTGCCGCCGGGACATCGGCTGGCGCGCCCTTGAACGCGAAAAGGCCGAGCGTGAAAAGGCCTAACGGGAACAGAAGCAGGGATGAGGCGGGCGCACCAAGCCGGGGCCCAGCCGCTTTTAGGGACAAGAGATCATGAATCGCCAGGACCGCCGCCGCCGCATCGCGGAAATCTCCAAGGACGCCAATGCCGGCGCGCCCTTCGTCAACGACATGCGCGTGGCCGCCGACCTGCACCGCCAGGGCCGGCTGAAGGAGGCGGAGAACGCCTACCGCGCCATCATCCGCATCTACGCCGCCGTCCCGGAAATCCGCGTCGCCTGGTCCAACCTGGGCGCGGTGCTGCAGGGCCTGGGCAAGCTGGAGGAGGCGGTGACGGCGCTGAAGAAGGCGCGGTCGCTGAACCCCAACCACCCGCCGCCCCACCAGAACCTGGGCATGGCCCTGCTGGCTCAGGGCAAGGTGGATGAGGCGCTGGAAAGCTTCCGCCGCGCGGTGGAGCTGAACCCGCAGTTCACCGAGGCCTGGCACGCCCTGGGCGTGGCCTCGGGCCAGAAGAACGACCTGGCCGGGGCCGAGGATGCCTGGCGCCGCACGCTGGAGCTGGACCCCAACCGGGCCGAGACCCGCTTCAACCTGGGCCTGATCCTGCGCAACACCGGCCGGCTGGATGCGGCCGCCGCCGAGTTCCATGCCTGCGCCACCCTGGACCCGTCCCAGGGCGACGCCCGGCTGGCCCTGGCCGACACCCTGATCGCCATGGGCCGCGCCGAAGAAGCCGCCCAGATCATCTGGGTGCTGATCCAGACCACGCCGGCGCATCCGGTGCCGCAGCAGTTCTACGCCCGGGCCCTGACGGTGATGGCGCAGATGGGCAATGGCGACGCCGCCGCCGACCGTGCCGACCAGTGGGCCGCCGCCTACCCGGACAGCGAGGCCGCGCGGTCGGTGAAGATCGCCTTCGACACCTACCGCGCCGAGAAGGCCGCCGCCGACGCCAAGGGTGGGGAAGCCGCCGCCGAAGGGAAGCCGGAAGCCTAAGACCCGGTCCGGTCCCGCCGCCGCTCGCGCGATGCCGCCACCCTCAGGCCGAGGGCGCGCGGCGGCGGACGGCGGTGGGCCTCTTTCCAGCCCACCCAGCACTGGCGGATCAGCCAGCCGGCCAGCACGGCCAGCCCCAGCACGGCGGCCACCACGATGCCCCAGACCCACAGGTCGGCCCCGTGCACGATGGTCCGCAGGCCCCTGAACACCCCGGGCTGACGCCAGAATACGGCGGCGGTGGCCAGGACGATAAACAGCGGCCCCAGGAGAGGTAGCAGCGGCGCCAGGAGCAGGCTGGGCGCCTGACCGTATACGATGCGCAGAGGGTGGCGCACGGTCGTCCACTCGCACGACAGCGGCAGCAGCACGGACAAGGCCAGCACCGCCAGGATGGTGGTGGGAAGGAAAGCATTCACCGCCAGAGCGGTCTGCCAGCCGGCGGGGACGATGACCAGACCGGCGGCCAGCGCCAGGATGGCCAGCGCCTCCAGCCCCAACAGGGCGAAAGCGCCCCGCACCGTCCACAGGATGCGCCCCTCCTGCCCCGGGCGGACCCGCAGCACCCGCATGCCGGCGTCCTTGTGGAAAGGCGTGTCGCGCACCACCTCGCCCGTCACATCGCCGCGCAAGGACCAGTAGAAGGCGCCGTAGTCGTCCCGGTAGAGCGGCATGCGGTTCCCATCCCCTTGCTGTGGCGGCGGCGTCAGCGTCGTTCCTTGAAGAAATCCTGCAGCAGCGCACCCGCCCGCCGTTCCTGCAGCCCGCCATAGGTATCGGGCGCATGATGGCAGGTGGCCTGGCTGAAGAAACGGGGGCCATGCTCCACGGCCCCGCCCTTGGGGTCGTAGGCCCCGAAATAGACCCGCCTGAGACGGGCGAAGCTGATGGCGGCGGCGCACAGAGCGCAGGGTTCCAGCGTCACATAGAGGTCCAGGCCCGGCAGGCGCGGCTGGCCCACGGCGGCGCAGGCGGCGCGGATGGCCAGCACCTCGGCATGGGCCGTGGGGTCGGCCAGCTCCTCCGTCCGGTTGGAGGCGGCGGCCAGGACGGCACCGGTGACCGGGTCGATGATGACGGCGCCCACCGGCACCTCCCCCCGCGCGGCGGCGGACGCGGCCTCGGCGAAGGCGCGCTCCATGGGGGACGGATCGGGCTCGGTCTCAAGCGGGGACGACAGCATGTCCCCAGCGTGGGGCAGCGCCGCGCACGGCGTCAAGCGGGCGGGCAGCGCATCTGTCATCCGGCGAGAAAATCGACCAGCACGGCCGCCAATTCGTCGGGCGCCTCCTCCGGCACATAATGACCGCAGTCCAGCACCTGGGCGCGGAGGTCGGCGGCATGGCCGCGCAAGGTATCGGCCAGCAGGGTGCCCACGCCGGCCCGGGCCCCCAAGGCCAGAATGGGCAGCGTCAGCCCCATCGCCGCCCGCGCCTTCGCCCGCGCCAGTTCTGCCGGCCGGAAAACCTCGCGATAATAAGCGAAGGTGGAGCGCAGGGCGCCCGGCAGGGACAGCACCCGCACGTACTCATCCAGGTCGGCCGGCCCGATGGCCCAGCGCCGCAGGGCCTTGGCGTTGAACAGATGGCCGAGGTAGGCGCGCTCCCGCCCCTGGATCAGCAGTTCCGGCAGGTCATCCAGGCGGTTGAAGGCGAAGTGCCAGGTGCGGGCGTTGGCCTCGTCCGACGGTATGCCAGGCGGTGGCGGGGGCGTGATGCCCGGCAGGGCCGCATCCACCAACGCCAGGCGCCGCACATCCCCGGGCCAATCGGCGGCATAGGCGTGGCCGATCCAGGTGCCGACATCATGGCCCACCACGTCGAGGGGACCCGCCTCCAGAAGGCCCAGGACGTCGGCCAAGCCGTGCATGTCGGCCGCCACCGTGCCCAGGTCATATCCACCCGCTGGCCGATCCGAGTCGCCGAAGCCGCGCGGGTCCACGGCGATGACCCGCCGCCCGGCATCGGCCAGCAAGGGCATGACATGGCGCCAGGCGTACCAGCTTTGCGGCCAGCCCGGGATCAGCAGCACTGGCGGCCCCTGCTGCTCGCCCTCCGGCCCACCCTCGACGTAGTGCAGGCGCACACCATTGGCGGTCACCAGGCCGTGTCGGAAGCGTTGCCAGAAGCGATCGGCGTTGAAGGGTTGCATGGGGGCATCTCCTTTTTTTGGGAATGATCGTTTCCTAATTGAGCAACCGCCGCTGCGGCGGCAATGGCGGGCCGTCTTCAGTCCAGCAGTTTCATCGCGTTGTCCGCCAGGGGTGCCATTTCCGCGCGGTCCCGCCCCGTCTTGCCGACGACGCGCATCCCCTGCAGCACGCACAGCAGCAGCCGGGCGGTGACCATGGGATCAAGATGCGGGGCGATGGTGCCATCGGCCTGTCCTTCGGCGACAAGGTCGGCCAGCCGCCCCTCGTTCAGGTGCAGCGCCCCGGTCACCCGGGCCGCGATTTCCGGATCGGCGGTGGCTAGGTCCACGGCGCCGGCCACCACCAGGCACCCCCGGCGGCCGTCCGCCCCATGGCTGCTGCCGGCATAGAAATCCAATACCGCCTTGATCTTGGCCCGCCCGGTGGGAGCGCCCTCCAACGCGGCGCGCAACCGCTCGGTCCGCAAGGCCACGTAGCGGTCGAAGGCGGCCAGGAACAGGCCGCGCTTGTCGGTGAAGGCTTTGTACAGGCTGCCGGCGGTCAGGCCCAAGGCCCGGGTCAGGTCACTGATGGCGGCACCCTGATAGCCGCGCTCACTGAACACCGCGATGGCGCGGTCCAACGCCAGGTCGGTGTCGAATTCGCGCGGGCGGCCGGGGCCAGAACGGCGGGGAGAGGATGGGGCGGTCATGGCGGCATAATAGGGAACGATCATTTCCGAATCAAGCGCAGCCATGCCCCAGGCGAGGCCCCCATCGGCTTGGGCCGGCGCCGTCTGGCGCTTGGCAAGGCGGCTGAGCGCGCATACAGTCCGCCCCATGTCCGATACCAAATCCCCCGAGAAGTCCGGCGCCCCCAAAGACGGTGAGCGTATCGCCAAGCGGCTGGCGCGTGCCGGCCTGTGCTCCCGCCGCGATGCCGAGCGCTGGATCGCTGATGGCCGCGTGGCCGTGAACGGCCAGGTGCTGACCTCGCCCGGCGTGAACGTGCGGCCCGGCGACCGCATCGTCGTCGATGGCCAGGTGCTGCCCGAGCAGGAGCCGACGCGCGTCTGGCGCTATCACAAGCCCGCCGGCCTGGTGACCACAGCCCGTGACGAGCTGGCCCGCGCCACGGTGTTCGACCGCCTGCCCGACGGCATGCCGCGCGTCATTTCCGTCGGCCGGCTGGATCTGAACACCGAGGGCCTGCTGCTGCTGACCAATGACGGGGAACTGGCGCGGCATCTGGAGCTACCGTCCACCGCTTGGCCCCGCCGCTACCGCGTGCGGGTGCACGGGACGCCGGATACCGCCAAGCTGGCCAAGCTGGCGGAGGGTATTTTCGTCGATGGCATCGAGTACGGCCCCATCGAGGCCGTGCTGGACCGGGAGCAGGGCAGCAACGCCTGGCTGACCATGACCCTGCGCGAAGGCAAGAACCGTGAGATCCGCAAGGTGCTGGAGCACCTGGGCCTGACGGTGAACCGCCTCATCCGCGTCGCCTACGGCCCGTTCCAGCTGGGCAAGCTGGAAAAGGGTGAGGTGGAGGAAGTGCCGCGCCGCGTGCTGCGCGACCAGCTGCCCCAGTTCTTCCCCAAGGAAAGCGCCCAGGACCGCAAGGAGGCGCGCGGCAAGATGGCGGCCGAGGCGCCGGCGCTGCGCTTCGACAAGGCACCCAAGGCCACACCCGCTGCCAAGGCGGCACCGGCGAAGACCGCCCCGGCCCGCGCCCGCCGCGAGGAGTGGGTGGAGGCTCCCCGCCCGGCCCGCGCACCGGCCCGAGCCACATCCCGATCCGCTGAACGCCCTTCAGCACCGGCCGATGCCGCCACACGTGCCAAGCGCCCGCCTTCCACCGGCGATAGCGCGGCTGACAAGGCGCGCGCCCTGGCCCTCGCCCTGGACCGGGCGCTGGACGGCACGCCCGACGATGAAGACGACACACCCGCCCGCCGCCCGCGCAAGGCGGCGGTGGCGCGCGGCGCCCCCAGCCTGGGTGAGCGCGTCGATAGCCGGGCCCCGAAGCGGGATGGCGCCAAGCGCGGCGAGCCCAAGCGGGGTGAGGCCAAGGCCGCGCCCCCGCGCGCCGGCAAGCCAACGCCTAAAGCGGCTTCCGCCAGCCCCAAATCTGCCGGCTCCAAGCCCGCACGCCCAACGGGCAAGCCGGCGCCCAGGGGCAAGAAGACCTGATGCGCATCGTCGGCGGACGGCATCGCGGGCGGACCCTGGCGGCCCCCGGCGGCCGGGACGTGCGGCCCACCAGCGACCGCACGCGCCAGGCCCTATTCAACATCCTGGAGCATGGCGATTTCTTCGCCGATGAAGGTCCGACGCTGGAGGGCCGGGTGGTGCTGGACGCCTTCTGCGGCACCGGCGCCCTGGGCCTGGAGGCGCTGTCGCGCGGGGCGGAGGCCGCCCTGTTCCTGGATGTCAGCCGTGCCTCGCTGGACCTGGCCCGCGCCAACGCCGCCACGCTGAAGGAAACCGGCCGCTGCCACTTCATCCAGGGCGACGCGACCAAGGCGCCCCCCTTGAACGCACAGTTGGCCCGGCAGGCCGCCGGCCTGGCCTTCCTGGACCCGCCCTACGGCCAGGGGTTGGCGCCCCGCGCGCTGGAAAGCCTGGTGGTTGGCGGCTGGCTGGCGCTGGAAGCCCTGTGCGTGGTGGAGATCGGCGGCGACGATCCTTTCGAGGCCCCGCCGGGCTTTGAGACTTTGGATGAGCGCCGCTATGGCGACACGCGCGTGCTGTTCCTCAAACGGGGCTGAGCTTAACCGCCCTCACGAGGTCGCCACCCGTTCCACCAGCCCTTCCAAGTTGCGGTCGCGGATGCCCAGCTCGTGCAGGTGCTGGACGGTGTTGACCAGATAGTCGACGTTGCGCCCGCTTTCCCCCACGCCCTGGCGGATCAGGCCGGCCAGTTCCTCCGGCGGCAGGCGCCCGCAGTATTGCTCATGCCCGCGCAGCACGGTGAAGGCCACGGTGGGCACCTTCGTCCCGCTGTCCAGCGTGGCGGTCAACAGGCGTGGTTCATAGACCGCGTTTTGCATCTCCCGCGCCCATAGATAGTCCAGCACCCCCGCCGCCTCGGCCGCCGCCACGCGATAGGCGACGCCCCGGCAGGCTCCCCCCCGGTCCAGTCCCAGGACGGCGCCCGGACAGGCACGGGTGCCGCGATGACGGAAGGAATAGACGCTGAAGCCCCGGTGCCAGCCCCGCACCGTGGCCAGCCGCCGCTCCACGAAGGGGAAACCCGGATTCCACATGAGGGAGCCGTAACCGAAGACCCAAACATCGTCACCGGCGGCGACGCCGATGGCACGATAGGGGGCGGCGATTTCGGGGGCGGACGGGGACAAGGGCGGCATGCCAGGCAGGGAAACGACCATGATGCCCCTGACCCTGTACGGCTTCCCCGCCGCCGTCAACCGTGGTTGAGCCGATTGGCGCTGGCATTCCAGGCGGCTGATCCCGATCTAAGACTGAAGACCGGCGCAACGGCACCGTGCTTGCCAAGCCCATCCGGGCGTGGCCTCATCGCCCCGGCGTCCATGCCCGGCCGCCGCCTTTCGGAATTTCCCATGCGTGTCCGCCCCCTGACCCTCGTCTTGTTCCTGGTGCTGGTCCTGGTCACCGGCTATGCCGTGTGGTGGCACCGCATGGCGACCCGCCTGCTGGGCCTGCTGGAGCACAATACCGAGCTGGCGCGCGCGGCGGGCGCCACCATCACCTATCAGCCGCCCACGCTGGGCGGCTTTCCCTTGGGCATTTCCATCACCGCCACCGACGTGAAGGTCGCGAAGCCGGACGGGCTGAGCTGGTCGGCAGAGACGGTCAAGGCCTCCGCGCCCATCTGGCGCCTGGACCAAGTGGTGCTGACCCTGGCCAAGGGCGGCCACGCCACCCTGCCGCATGAGGGCGGGCGGCCGGCGCTGGAGGCCACCGCCACCATCGCCGGCGGCCGCGTCACCCTGGACCTGGCCACCGGCACACCCCGCTCGGTGCAGGTGAACCTGAGCCATGCCACCCTGGTCGCCGCCGCCCTGCCGGCGCCGGAGGGCCCCCCAGCGGACGCGCCACCGGCAAGCCTGGTGCCGGCCGGCAGCTACCCCATCGAGAATTTGTCCGTCACGGTGGAACGGCCGCTGACGCCGCCGACGGACCACACCGGCACGGGCCTGGCCCTGCATGTGGACGTCACCAACATGACCGTGCCACCGGTGCGCAGCCTGGGCACGACGGTGCAGCGCCTGATCCTGGCGGCGCGGGTGCAGGGGCCGGTCCCGGCCGCGCCCACGGTGGACGCGGTGACCCCCTGGTCCAAGGATGGCGGCACGGTGGAGGTGGATAGCCTGAAGCTGGATTGGGGCGACCTGCACATGGGGGCCAACGCCACCCTGGCGCTGGACGCCAACCTGCAGCCCCAGGGGTCGGGCACGGCGGAACTGTCGGGTCTGGACAACCTGGTGGATGCGCTGCACGACGGCGGCAGCCTGCGCGGCAACGCCGCGACCTGGGCGCACCTGGGCGTCGCCCTGCTGGCCAAGCCCAAGGCCAACGGCGGCGCCCCCACCCTGAAGCTGCCCATCACTCTGCAGGACCATAAGCTGCAGGTGGGTCCGTTGACCGTGGCCCACTACCCCGACATCACCTGGCGCTGAGCCGGCCGGATCACCGCCAGCCCCATCATTTTCAACGGAGCAAAGCGACTAGGACGCGACCGCGTCCGCCGGAGATTTCCGGGGAGCGGAGCGGACTGGAAATCGAGGAAGGCAAGCGGGCGGATGCCCGCGCCCGCCGCCTGAGGGAACACAAAACTAAGCCTGCTTGGCGTCGATGATGGAACGACGGATGGCGCGGGTGCGGGTGAACAGGTCGAACAGCTTGTCCCCCTCGCCCCAGCGGATGGCGCGCTGCAGGGCCGTCAGATCCTCGGTGAAGCGCTGGATCATCTCCAGCACCGCCTCGCGGTTGTTCAGAAAGATATCGCGCCACATGACGGGGTCCGACGCCGCGATGCGGGTGAAGTCGCGGAAACCGGTGGCGGAGAAACGGATGACCTCCGACTTCGTCGTTTCCTCCAAATCCGTGGCCGTGCCGACGATGGTGTAGGCGATCAGGTGCGGCAGGTGGCTGGTGATGGCCAGCACCTGGTCATGGTGACTGGCATCCATGACCTCAATCTGCGAGCCGCAGGCCGCCCACAGCCGCCCCAGCCGATCGACCGCCTCCGCGTCCGTGCCGGGCGGCGGCGTCAGGATCAGCCAGCGGCCACGGAACAGTTCCTTGAACCCGGCGTCGGGGCCGGAGTGCTCGGTCCCGGCCAGGGGGTGGCCGGGCACGAAGTGCACGCCGTCCGGCACGTGGGGGGAGACGTCGCGCACCACCGCCTGCTTGACGGAGCCAACGTCGCTGAGCGTGCTGCCCGGTGCCAGGTGCGGGCCGATCAGCGCCGCCACATCGGCATAGGCACCCACCGGCGTGCACAGGATGACCAGGTCGGCGCCGGCCACGGCCAGGGTGGCATCGCTTTCCACCCGGTCGGCGATGCCCAACTCCGCCACGCGGGCGCAGACGGCGTCAGACCGGTCGCAGGCCACCACCTCGGCCGCCAGCGAACGGTCGGCCATCAGGCAGCGCAGCAGGGAGGAGCCGATAAGGCCCAGGCCGATGATACAGACGCGATGGTAGAGAGGCGTGTCGGTCATTTGCCGGCCACCCAATCCGCGAGTCCGGCCACGACCTCCCGCATCTCATCCTCCAGCCCGATGGTGACGCGCAGGCAGTGCGGCAGGCCGTAGGAGCCGACCTGGCGCACCAGGATGCCGCGCGACTTCAGCAGCAGCCGGGCGCCCTCGGCATTGGCGCGGTCGCCCTTCTGCTCCGCGAAGGAGATCAGGACGAAATTGGCGACGGAGGGATGGACCACCAGGCCCAGCTCACGCACCTGGCCGACGAACCATTCGCGCACCTGGGCGTTGTGCCGACGGCTCTTTTCCAGGAACTTCACATCCTCCAGCGCCGCCAGGCCGGCGGCCTGGGCGCTGGACGCCACGTTGAAGGGGCCGCGCACGCGGTTCAGCACGTCGGCCACGGCGGCCGGGCAATACGCCCAGCCCAGGCGCAGGCCGCCCAGCGCGAAGATCTTGGAGAAGGTGCGGGTCATGACGACGTTGCTGAATTCGTCGACCAGGTCGGACCCGTCGGTGTAGTCCGGCGCATCGACATATTCGGCGTAGGCCGCGTCGATGACCAGCAGCACATTCTCCGGCAGCCCGGCGTGCAGGCGCCGCAACTCGTCCCTGTTGAGATAGCTGCCGGTGGGATTGTTGGGGTTGGCGATGAAGACCACCCGGGTGCGGGGCGTGACGCGGGCCAGCAGGGCATCCACATCGGTCTTCAGGTTGGTCTCGGGTGCGGCCACCGGCGTGGCGCCGGCAAAGCGTGCGCTGATGGGGTAGATCGCGAAGCCGTGGACGGTGTGCAGCACCTCGTCACCCGTGCCGGCATAGGCGCGGGTCAGCAGCTGCAGCACGTCGTCGGAGCCGTTGCCGCAGACGATGCGCTCGGCATCCAGGCCGAAACGGCGGCCCAGGCCGGCGCGCAGGGCCTTGGACCCGCCATCGGGATAGCGGTGCATCTGCCCCGCCACTGCTTGATAGGCGGCGACCGCCTTGGGGCTGGGGCCCAGCGCCCCCTCGTTGGAGGCCAGGCGGATCAGCCGCGACGCCCCCGGCGCATGCGCCTCGCCCCCGACATAGGCATGGATATCGAGAATGCCGGGGTTGGGAACGGGAGCGGACATGATGCTGAGGAACCTTCTGGCAGGCGGTGGCGGTCTTCTTCTCGCGGCGGCGGGTTCTTAGGTCAAACCCGCACGCAGGTAAGGATAGCTGTGAGTCTTATCAAAGCCTTATGCGAATCGGGGGCGCATGCCCTGCGCCGTTGGGGCGCGACTCGGCGGGCTTCCTGGGGCGACTCGGGGAAAGCCCGTCTCAGGCCTTCCTAGGTTCCAGCGTGATGGGCAGGGCATAGGCGCCCACGGGCAGCACGCGCACCAGGGCGTCGCCCAGCTTTTCCGCCAGGGCGCCCAGGCGGGCGTCGTCGCCATCCACGAAATCCTCCACCTCGATCAGGTGGACGGACCCGCCGCCGCCCGGCAGGTGGAAGATGCGGAACCAGCCCACGGGCAGGCTGACGGCCTCCATCATGTCCTTCAGGCGGCCGCGGCTCATGTCCTGCGCCAGTTCCACCCCCAGCAGGGTGTGGTCCTGGCCCGTGGCCTCCAGCGGTACCGCCCCTAGGATCAGGGCGTCGCCGCCCTCCTTCTGGCCGGGGCGGCTGCAGAACGGCAGGCGGCCGATGATCTTGGGCGTCTTGGTGTCGTCGCTGATGAGGAAACGCCACCAGGGGTCCGTCTCCTCCTCCTCCGGCACCGGCACCACGCCAACGGTGGCGCTGCCCTCGGCCAGGGCGCGCAGCACGGCTTGGGCGGTGTTGGCGGGCGCCAGGGGGGTGACGGTGCCGTAATGGTCGCGGGCGATGTCCCACAGGCGGCGGTCGTCGTCGGGCGCATAGACGGCGACGGCGAAAGGCCCCTGGATCAGGGTCATGGCGGCGATCATCTCGCGCCAGATGCGCACGATGGCGGCGACGGGCACGCTGCCCTGGTGGCGGGCCACCAGGCGCCGCAGGATGCCCGCCTCACGCCCCGGCCGGATGAAGACCTTGGCGCCCGCCTTGGACTGGGCGATACGCTCCACCACCCGGGCGCGCCGCATGATGAGGTCATGGATGGCCGCATCGATCTCATCGATTTCACGGCGCAGGGCGTCGACGGAGGGGCTGGCAGGGGGCATGGACGGGTTCGGATTATAGGACCTGAAACGACTGAGTCTTAGAGCCTGCCCCCCGCAAAATCAAAGAAAACGTTGACTTGGGGTACCCCGCTTCCTAGTCATGCAGGCTGCATTCCAAGGCCCGCCCGACGATGATCACCCCGCCTGCCTACACGGATAGTTCCGGCGCCCCATCCGCGTCCGCCCTTGGGGGCCTGCCCGGGCAACGCATAGTGCTGGGCGCCGATCGGCCCATGCCCCTGGATGGCGGCGGGCAGCTGGGCCCCTTCACCGTGGCCTACCAGACCTACGGCACCCTCAACGCCGACAAGTCCAACGCCGTGCTGGTTTGCCACGCCCTGACCGGCGACCAGTACGTGGCCGACCGCCACCCCATCACCGGCAAGCCCGGGTGGTGGGAGATGCTGGTGGGCCCGGGCAAGCCGGTGGACACCGACCGATTCTTCGTCATCTGCAGCAACGTCATCGGCGGCTGCATGGGGTCCACCGGACCGCACGACGTGAACCCGGCCACGGGCCAGCCTTACGCCATCGATTTCCCCGTCATCACCATCGGCGACATGGTGCGGGCCCAGGCGCTGCTGATCGACGCGCTGGGCATCGACCAGCTGTTCTGCGTCATCGGCGGCTCCATGGGCGGCATGCAGGTGCTGCAATGGGCGGTGGCCTATCCCGAGCGGGTGTTCGCCGCCGTGCCTATCGCCACCGCCGCCCGGCATTCGGCCCAGAACATCGCCTTTCACGAGGTGGGGCGCCAGGCCATCATGGCCGACCCGGAATGGCGCGACGGCGCTTATCAGCAGGCCGGTACCAACCCGGCGCGCGGCCTGGCCGTGGCCCGCATGGCCGCCCACATCACCTACCTGTCGGAAGCGGCCCTGCACCGCAAGTTCGGGCGCAACCTGCAAAGCCGCCAGGCGATCACCTTCGGCTTCGACGCCGATTTCCAGGTGGAAAGCTATCTGCGTCACCAGGGGGCCAGCTTCGTCGACCGCTTCGACGCCAACAGCTATCTCTACATCACCCGCGCCATGGACTATTTCGACCTGGCGGCGGAGCACGGCGGCCAGTTGGCCCAGGCCTTCCGCGTCGGCGGCAAGGGCACGTCCGTGCGCTTCTGCCTGGCCAGCTTCTCCAGCGACTGGCTGTTCCCCACGTCCGAGTCGCGGGCGGTGGTGCACGCGCTGAACGCCGTGGCCGCCAACGTCAGCTTCGTGGAGATCGAGACGGACAAGGGCCACGACGCCTTCCTGCTGGATGAGCCGGAGTTCCACCAGGTCATGCGCGGCTTCATCAACGGTTGCGCCGATCATCGCGGCCTGAAACGTCGGGCCTGATCCCATGGACGCCACGGTCATCCCCCCCCGCACCGACATCCGCGGCGACCTGCGCCGCATCGCCGACATGGTCAGCACGGGCGCCCGCGTGCTGGACGTGGGTTGCGGCGACGGCGCCCTGCTGGATCTCCTGACCCGGGAAAAGGGTGTCGATGGACGCGGCATGGAACTGGGCATGGACGGCGTGCGCGAATGCGTGTCGCGCGGCCTGTCCGTCATCCAGGGTGACGCCGACACCGACCTGAAGGACTATCCCAGCGATGCCTTCGACTACGTGATCCTGTCGCAGACACTGCAGGCCACGCGCGACCCGCGCGGCGTGCTGCTGCAGATGCTGCGCATCGGCCGCCGCGTCATCGTCTCCTTCCCCAATTTCGGCTATTGGCGGGTGCGCCTGGCCCTGCTGCTGACCGGCCGCATGCCGGTGACCGACCGGCTGGGCTTCCAGTGGTGGGAAACACCCAACATCCACTTCTGCACCATCGCCGACTTCACGGCCCTCTGCGCCCAGCTGGGCGGGGTGACGGTGGAACGCAGCGCCATCCTGGACCACGCCGGCCGCCAGCTGACCAGCGACGCCACCACCTGGCGGGCCAATTGGTCGGGCGAACAGGGGATTTTCCTGCTGCGGCGGGATTAGAGGCGGCCGCGCCTAAGCGACCGGCCCAGGCCTCTCATAAGCAATCGTGTCCACCAGCCGGGCGAAGCTGCCGTCCGAAAGCTGAAAACGCACCCAGCGGAAACGGCTGGCGAAGATCCTCACCTCGGATGAGCGGTTGGCACGGGTGGTCAGTTCCAGTGCCGGCGGCGACGGCTGGAACCAGCCGAGGTCCGCGAGCGTCGCCTCCGCCGCGCGGATCTCATCACTGGCATAGGGCCAGAGCGACGTGCCCAGCACGTCGGCGCGCGGTCGCCCAAAGTCCCGCTCCCGCCCCGCCGACAAAGCCAGCAGGCGATGGGTCAGGTCACAGACCAGGTGCACCGATCCGGCCGAATTGTTCACCAGGCGCGCCAGTTCGCGGTCGGCGGCACTGTCCAGGCCGGCCTGCAACAGTTGGCGGATGGCCGCCTGTTCATCACCATCGGGCACAAGCGTGCCGGATTCCCAGCGGGAGACCGTGGCCTGGGATACGCCCAGCAATTCGCCGGCATGGCTCTGCTTCACCCGGCGCAGGGTGCGCCACAGCCGCAGCGACTGCCCCAGATGGGGACCAGCCACGCGCGGCAGAGTGCCAACGGCGGTGCCAATGGCGGTGCCGACAGCGGCGGTGATGCTGGCCATGATGGTTCCTTCCCCGACCGCGGGAGCGGCACAGGCAAGAACGCCGCCGCTTGTCCACGCATATCTTATTCACGGCGCATCAAGGCCGGCCATGCCAAAAATAGCGCCCCCCGCCTGCCGCGGGGCATCCCGCGTTCGAGGGCATCATGGACAGCCGCTGGGTCAAGATCATCTGGTTCTATTGCGTCGGCGTCATCGCCGCCGCCCAGTTGGGCAAGATGTCGGCCCTGATCCCCCTCATCTCCCGCGACCTGGGCCTCAGCCTCACCCTGGCGGCTCTGGTGATCTCGCTGCTGGAGATCGGCGGCGCCGGTTTCGGCCGCATCGCCGGCGGGCTGATCCAGCGGGCGGGCCGCCGCCCCGCGCTGCTGGCCGGCACCGCGTTCCTGACCGTGGGCGGTATCGGCGAGAGCCTGGCGCCGGGCCCGGCGGCGCTGATCGCCTGGCGGGTGCTGGAGAGTGCCGGGTACCTCACCACCGTCATCGCCGCCCCCATGCTGATCCTGGAGACGGCGACCCCGCGCCAGCGCGGCGTGGCCCTGGCGCTGTGGAGCAGCTTCGTGCCCGTGGGCTTGGCCCTGGGCGCCATCCTGTCCGGCTGGGCGGCGGAACTGTGGTCCTGGCGCGGCGCCCTGTTCGGCGGCGGCGTGGTGGCGGCCGGCGCCCTGGCGCTATCCCTGCCCATGACCTCCGGTGTCGGGGCGCGGGTGCGCGGGGCGGGTGCCGGCGGCACCGGCCCCACGCGGCGGGCCTGGGCCCTGGCCGTGGGCTTCGGCTGCTACACCACTTTCGAGGTCGGCCTGCTGGGGATGCTGCCGACCTTCCTGGTGGACAAGGCCGGCGCCAGCGCCGACGCCGCAGGATTCATCACCGGCGTCGCCTCCTTCGCCACCGTGGCGGGCAGCGTGGTGGCCGGCTGGTGGAACCACCGCAACCACGGGCGGGATCTGGCGCGCGGCCCCTCCTTCGCCCTGATGGCGCTCAGCATCGTCCTGCCGGCCCTGCTGCTGTTCCTGGTGTTCGGGCCGGCCCCGGACCTCACCACCGCCGCCATCGTGGTCATCGCGCTCAACGCCCTGTCCGGCGTCTATCCCGGCCTGGCCTTCGCAATGCTGCCCGCCGTGGCCGGGTCGGACCGGGGCCTGCCCGCCGCCAACGGCCTGCTGACCCAGTTCGGCGCCAGCGGCTCCCTCATCGGGCCGCCCCTGTTCGCCGCCTTCGCCGGCCATTGGGGTTGGACCAGCGCCGCCGCCTGTGGCCTGGCCGCATCCCTGCTCTGCCTGGCCTTGATGCGGGCGGCCGGGGTATCGTCTTCTTCAAGTGTGGAAGCGAGCGACGCACCGGTCACAGACCACTGACGCGCCCCATCTTGTACTGCCGGATGATCCCACGGCCGAGAAGGATGAAAACACTGGAGCCAGCCATCATGACGCATGGAATGCCAATGGCCACCCAAGCCGACTCAGGCTGCCCCGTGGCCCGGTCGATGCCTCGGTATCCGAAGATGGCCGCCGCCACAAGAAACGAAAAGCCCGCCAGAAACACCACGGCACCCAAGTAGAACCAACCGTAGCCCATCCGGCGGATCCTGTAGTCGTGAGGCGTCATATCCTCTTCAGCCATCACACCCTTAACCCCATTCCAGCTTGCCGGTTTCCACACGCATTGTAGCTGACTATAGATCCGCTCTCTTTCACACAGCTGTTATTTCCAGGAAAACCATGTCGCCTGCCGCCACCAGACCGCTTCCGCCCCGCGTCATCGCCCTCGATGGCGACGACACGCTCTGGCACAACGAGGCCATGTTCTCGACCTCGTACGCCGAGTTCCGTGACCTGCTGCTGCGCCACAGCGACCTGGACCAAGCAACCATCGATGAACGCCTGCTGCTGGTGGAGCGGCGCAACCTGGTGACCTACGGTTACGGCATCAAGGGCTTCACCCTGTCGATGATCGAGACCGCCCTGGAACTGACGGAAGGGCGCATCCCCGGCATCGCCATCGAGATGCTGGTGCAGCGCGGCCGCGCCATGCTGGCCCACCCGGTGGAACTGATCGACGGTGCCGTGGAGGTCATCGAGACCCTGCGGCAGCGGGACCATGAGGTGTGGCTGATCACCAAGGGCGACCTGTTCGACCAGGAAAGCAAGATCGCCCGCTCCGGCCTGGCCGACCTGTTCCACCGCATCGAAATCGTGTCGGAAAAGGATGACGCCACCTATCGGCGCCTGCTGGACCGCCACGGCGTGGCCCCGGCCGACTTCGCCATGGCCGGCAACTCCCTGAAGTCCGACGTCCTGCCCGTGGCGGCCCTAGGTGGCCAGGGCTTCCACGTGCCCTACCACACCACCTGGGCCCATGAGATGGTATCCGGCCCGATTCCCCACCCCTATACCGAGCTTGCATCCTTACGTGAATTGCCGAGCGCGTTAGGGTCCAGGTAAGGAATCGACTCGGGAGCATGGAGCCGTTGCCGCTGGCGGGGCACCTGCCAACCGGCAAGCTCAATCGAAAATTGCTGCGGGGAATCGGTTACGCGGAACGACTATCCGACTCCCGCATATTGTGTTTTTAACACCAGGCGCGTTGAGATAAACACGCATGCTTTCCCCAGCCTTAACAGTCACAAGAACAATATACTTGTCCTCTTGATTTCCTTTCTTCTCGATCCTTTGTTCTATTAGTCGAAAAAGCTCTTCGGATGAGAGACAACATATCTGCCTGTCTTCAACACAAACAAGAGCAAAGAAAATATTTCCCTGAGTCTTCTTTATTTCTTTTATGGATTCTATATTATCAAAGCTGAATCCAAATTGATATTCACTATGTGGCTTCTTTGGCTTGATGCAATATTTTGGTGAAACAATTATGTTGTCGTTGATTCTGAAGAAATTTTCAAAAACAATACCCCCAACAACCAGGGGGTTAATGGCAGTAAATCGCCTATCCTCCGCGATTTGAAGCAAGGCCGCGCCGTAATACATATGGTCATCATCAATTTTCATTTAATCACCTCACAGAAGAACGATTTCTGTGATCTTTGGCATGGCAACCAGCGCATATCAATCTATGCGGGTGTATATCTAGGCACGCAAACGGAAATCGAGAGGGGCTTATATTTATCGAGCAACTGCAGCGCAGAAAGAATGTAAAAACCCTCACCCCAGCGCCAGGTCGTCCCGGTGGATCATCTCGTCCCGGCCGCGCCAGCCCAGGCTGGCTTCGATCTCGGCGCTGCGGCGGCCCTGGATGCGGCGGGCGTCTTCGGCGGAATAGGCGACCAGGCCGCGGGCGATGACGCGGCCGGCCTGGGTGCGGACGGCCACTAGGTCGCCGCGCTGAAAGTCCCCCTCGACCTCGCGCACGCCGGCGGGCAGCAGGCTGCCGCCGCGCGCCAGGGCCTGGGCCGCGCCTTCGTCCACCACCAGGGTGCCGGCCGACTTCAGGGAGCCGGCGATCCAGCGCTTGCGCGCCGTGCCGGGGCCGGCCGACGGCAGGAACCAGGTGCACAGCGCCCCACCCTGCTCCGCCGTCTTCTCCAGCGCCGCCAGGGGGTTCATGCGCTTGCCCGAGACGATGGCCATGCGGCAACCGGCGGCCACGGCGATGCGGGCGGCGGCGATCTTGGTCACCATGCCGCCGCTGCTGTAGCCGGCAGGCGGTTCCCCCGCCATGGCCTCGATCTCCGGCGTCACCTCGGTCACCACCGGCAGGTGCTTGGCGGCGGGATCCTTGCGCGGGTCGGCGGTGTAAAGGCCGTCGATGTCGGACATGAGGATCAGGGTGTCGGCGCTGATCATCTGCGCCACGCGGGCAGCCAGGCGGTCGTTGTCGCCGAAGCGGATCTCGGCGGTGGCCACGGTGTCGTTCTCGTTGATCACGGGAACGGCGCCCAGCTTCAGCAGGGTCTCGATGGTGGCGCGGCCGTTCAGGTGGCGGCGGCGGTCCTCGGTATCGTCCAGGGTCAGCAGCACCTGGGCCACGGTGATGTCGTGGCGGGCCAGGGTTTCCTGGTAGGCGTGGGCCAAGCGGATCTGGCCGGTGGCGGCGGCGGCCTGCTTTTCCTCAAGCTTCAGCGGGCGGCCCACCAGACCCAGATGTTCCCGCCCCACGGCGACGGCGCCGGAGGAAACGATGACCACGTCGACGCCCCGGCGGCGCAGGGCGGCCACGTCATCGCACACGCTGTCCAGCCAGTCGCGGCGGATACGGTGCGTCTCGCCATCCACCAGCAGGGCGGAGCCGATCTTGACGATCAGGCGCTTGGCCTGTGTGACCGGTGGGACATCAAACAACGCCGCCGCACCGGTTGAGGAAATTTCCGTGCGGACGGCGGCGTCGTTCATTTTCTAACGTGTCCCTTTGTCGGCCTGGGAGATGTCGTCCAGGGGATTGTACCGCGCCTTGTATGCCTTGCTGCGCGCTTCCTCGCCATCCATCAGGCGCGCAGCCTTGATCTGCTCCAGAAGCGCATACAGCACGTCGGGCACATGCTCGCCGGTGGCGCCGGACAGCACCATGACCGGCTTCTTGGCCGAGCGGCGCAGCTTCAGCTTCTTTTCCGCCAGCTCTTCCTCGGTCAGGGCGTCGACCTTGTTCAGGGCCACGATCTCCGGCTTTTCCGCCAGGCCGCCGCCATAGGCGCGCAGCTCGCGGCGGATGGTGCGGTAGGCCTTCTGCACATCCTCCTGCGTACCGTCCACCAGGTGCAGCAGCACGCGGGTGCGCTCCACATGGCCCAGGAAGCGGTCGCCCAGGCCGTGGCCCTCGTGTGCGCCCTCGATCAGGCCGGGGATATCGGCCACCACGAACTCCTCCTCACCCGCGCGCACGACGCCCAGGTTGGGCACCAGCGTGGTGAAGGGATAGTCGGCGATCTTTGGGCGGGCGCGGGACACGGCGGCCAGGAAGGTGGACTTGCCGGCGTTGGGCAGACCCACCAGGCCCACGTCCGCGATCAGCTTAAGCCGCAGCCACACCCAGCGCTCCTCCCCCGGCCAGCCGGGGCCGGCCTTGGTGGGCGCGCGGTTGGTGGAGGTCTTGAAATGGGCGTTGCCGAAGCCGCCGTCACCGCCCTTCAGCAGCACGATGCGCTGGCCCACCTCCATCATGTCGGCCAGCACCGTCTCCTGGTCCTCGTCCAGGACCTGGGTGCCCACCGGCACCTTCAGCACCATGGGCTCGCCGGCGGCACCCGAGCGATCGCGGCCCATGCCGTGGCCGCCCCGCTGGGCCTTGAAGTGCTGCTTATAGCGATAGTCGATCAGCGTGTTCAGGCCGTCCACAGCCTCGATCACGATGTCGCCGCCGCGCCCGCCGTTGCCGCCGTCCGGCCCGCCGAACTCAATGAACTTCTCCCGCCGGAAGCCGACGCAGCCGGGGCCGCCGTCACCGCTCTTCAGGTAGATTTTGCACTGGTCCAGGAACTTCATGATGGGCGGGCCTTATATCATGGCCTTTGAAGTATCAAAGGCCCCCTCAAACGCCGGGCGGCCACATCCGTGGCCTTGGCTTCCTCGCTGCGCCCTTCGGTGCTCGCTCCGGCGGACGCAGTCGCGTCCTATGGAAAAAAGCGATGGCGGTCGCGCGGAGCGCGGCAAATGCAAATCGGGGGAACGGTCACCCGTCCCCCCGATCAGAGTCAAAACACCTGGTGCCGAAGCGGCAGGTTACTCGGCGGCGATGGCCACCGGCTCCTGGGCCAGCTCGACGGACACGTAGGTGCGGCCCTGACGGCCGGTGTGGAACTTCACGGCGCCGTCGGCGGTCGCGAAAATGGTGTGGTCCTTGCCCAGGCCCACGTTGGCGCCGGGGTGGAACTTCGTGCCGCGCTGGCGGACGATGATGTTGCCGGAAACGACGGCTTCACCGCCGAAGGCCTTCACGCCCAGACGACGACCGGCGCTGTCACGACCGTTGCGGGAGCTACCGCCTGCCTTTTTATGTGCCATCTCGAAAACTCCTTAAATCGAGGAGGTCGGCTGCCGATTAGGCGCCGGCCTGGATGTCGGTGATGCGCAGGATCGTCAGGTCCTGACGATGGCCGTTCTTGCGGCGGTAGTTCTGCCGGCGCTTCTTCTTGAAGATGATGATGTGCGGCGCATGGGCCTGGGCCACCACGGTGGCCGTCACGGCGGCGCCAGCCACCAGCGGGGTGCCGACGGTGGTGTTGCCGGCATCGCTGACCAGCAGGACCTCGTCCAGCTTCAGGGAGGCGCCAGCGTCACCCGCCAGCTTCTCAACCTTAATGACGTCGCCGGCCGCGACCTTGTACTGCTTACCGCCGGTGCGGATGACTGCGAACATTCTAGCCCACCACTGATCTGGCCGGGCCCAGCCGAGAGTGGCCAGCGCCCACGCAAAACGGAACGACGGGACCTAGCACAGGACCCGTTTCTAAGAGAGCGCGCACTATACAGGCGACCCGGCCCCTGTCAAGCACCCCCAATACGAGTCCGCGCGGAATCCCGACGCCCGGCACCGTTGCGGGATTCTCAGGGCTTCGTATCGGGATCCACGATCACGCCCGACGAGGCCGCAAGGCGGGGCAGCAGGCGCCGTTCCGCCGCCAAGCCGGAGAAGGCCGGCTGCGCCACGGAGGGGGCCAGGCGCCGCCGCGGCTCCACCACGCGGGTGGCGGTGGTGGCGTAGATCTGCTTGCTGGCCTCCACGATCTGGACGCCGGCGAAGGCCTTGAACCAGCGGGCGCCCAGGTTTTCCACCGCCCCGGCCGACGCCATGAAGAAGCGGGACTTCACCGGCGGCATGAACAGGGCCGACGTCTCCCGCTCCGGCACGAACAGGTTGGCGCGCAGCACGCGGCGCAACTGGCCCGTGGAAAACGGGGAGCCGTGGCCGAAGGGGGTGCGGTCGGTGCGGGCCCAGATGCCGCGCCGGTTGGGCACGACGGCGATCAGGCGCCCGCCCCCTGCCAGGACGCGCCAAATCTCCTGCATCATGGGCTTCAGGTGTTCGGTGAACTCCAACCCGTGGACCAGCAGCACGCGGTCGACCGACATGTTGGGAAACGGCAGCTCCGATTCCTCGCCCAGAGTCACCAGGCCCGGCCCCTCGGGCGGCCAGAAGACCACGCCCTGGGCGGCCGGCATGACGGCCATCACCCGCTCCGCCTCCGTCAGGAAGGGACGCAGGAAGGGGGTGGCGTAACCGATGCCCAGCACGCGCTGGCCGCTGACATCGGGCCACAGCTCGCGCAGGCGGCGGCGCACCAGCCGCCGGACCACCTGGCCCAGGCTGCTTTCGTAGAATTCGCGCAGGTCGACGACATCGTTATACATCGGCCGGATGCTAGCATGGCGGGCGCGGATTCGCCTATTAGGCCTGGAGCGCTAAAACCCGCCGCCCCGACCCCTGTCATTTGGGGCGAGGCCGCCCCCTGCGACGCGGCCACCGCTTGTGGCAGGGCGAGTCGGCGCTTACCTTCCAGGGTGAACGCCTTGGGAGGCCCCCGCCATGCTCCGCTTCGCCCCCGCCTTGATCACCGCGACCGTTGCCGCTGGCCTGCTGGCCGGCTGCGCCACCGACCCAGCCACCGATAAGGGCGCCCCCGGGACCCAGACGGCCAAAGCCGAGTCGCAGGATCGGGGCCAGATGTGTATCCCGGTCCGTACCATCCGCCGCACCCAGGTCATCGATGAAAGCACCATCCTGGTGGAGATGCAGGACCGAACCAAGTTCATCCGCATCAATCTGGCCGGCCGCTGCAGCGGGCTGGGCTTCTACGGCTTCGCCTATGTCTCGCATAATGACGAGCTGTGCCGCACCGACCCGCTGACCCTGGTGGGCATGCCGGTGCCGCCGGTCTGCCTGATCGACAGCATGATCCCCATCGACAAGGCCGCCGCCGACGCCCTGAAGGCCAAGCCGAAGACCGACGGCCCAACTGGCGGCCCGGCTGGCAGCCCGGCTGGCGCGGCCACGCCCGCGCCCGATGACCAGGGCCGCGACTGAGGGTCAGCCCTGTAGCCCCATCGCCGTCGGCAGGGCCCAGTGCCGCCAGACGCTGACCATGCGCAGGGCGAAGCACGCCCCGCCGCCGGCCAGTGCCGCGTAACGCGGGGCGACGCCCAGGCGGATGGCGGCGGTCATGACGGCGGCGCCCAGCAGCGCCGCCGTGGCGTAGACGTCCACCCGCAGGATGGCCGGCACCTGGGCCAGCATGATGTCGCGCAGGGTGCCGCCGCCTACACCGGTGATGGTGCCCATCAGCACGGCGCTGAAGGGCGGGATGTCGCGGTTCAGGGCCTTCTCCGTGCCGGCCACGGCGAACAGCGACAGGCCGGCGGCGTCCAGGGTGGTCATCAGCCCCACGGGCACCTGGCCCACCACGGCATGACCGGCGAAGGTGGCCGCCCCGGCGGCGAAGGCCATGGCGGGATAGCGCCAGTCGCGCAGGGCCGTGGGCGGCGCCGCCCCGATCAGCAGGTCGCGCAGCACGCCGCCGCCCAACGCCGTGGCGAAGGACAGGACCATGACGCCGAACAGGTCCAGGCCGCCGCGCAGGGCGGCCATGGCGCCCTCGACCGCGAACAGCACGGTGCCGGCCATGTCGGCCACGGACAGCACCATATCCGTCTTCTTCCCCATTCACGCCCCCACGCCACTCTCACGGGGGCCAGCGTTACACGCTCCCGCGCGGGCTGGCGAGGGGGTCAGGCCGGGCGCCGCATCTGCCGCCGGATCAGCAGGACCGCCAGCAGCCCGCCCACCGCCACCAGGGGCACGAGGCTGAGCAGCAAATCCGGTGCGGACAGCCCCGCCTGCACCAGGCCGCCGCCCAGCAGCGGCCCCACGACGGAGCCCAGGCGCCCGGCGGCCACCGCCCCGCCCACGCCGGTCCCCCGGATGGCGGTGGGGTAGCAGGCGGGTGCTGCGGCATAGAGCGTGGCCTGGGTGGTCAGGACCATGGCGCCTGCCCCCAGGCCCACCAACAGGGCCACCGTCAGGTTGGCCGGCATTACGGCCAGCAGCACCAGGAAGACCGCCAGGCCGACGAAAACCGTGATGGCGTAGCCGAAGCGCCGGGGACCATCCAGCAGAGGCCCGGTAACGGCGCAGGCGATGGCGCCCGAGATGTTCAGCATCACCTGGATCAGCGCCGCCTGCGGCTTGCTGAACCCCCGTTCGGTCATGAGCATGGGCAGCCAGCTGAGCAGCAGGTACAGCACCATCAGGGTGGCGAAGAAGGCCAGCCACAGCAGCACCGTCTCCACCGCGCGGCCGCCACCGAACAGGATGGCGAGGATGCCGGTCCGGGCACCCCCGTCCGCCGCCGCCGCGCGAAAGGCCTGCGAATCCGGCAGGGCCCGGATCAGCAGGGGCAGAACCAGCAACGGCGCGCCGCCGGCGACATAGAAGATGGTGCGCCAACTGTCGAAGCCACCGCCCATCCCGGCAAAGACGGCGATCAGGCTGACGATGGCGCCACCCAGGGGCATGCCGCCGTACATCAGGGAAACCGCCCCGCCGCTGCGGCCCGACGGGCTGTTCTCCGCCGCCAGCGCCACCAGGTTGGGCAGGGTGCCACCCAGGCCCAGGCCGGTGGCCAGGCGCATGAGGAAGAGTGTGGTGAAGTCCGGCGACAGGGCGGTCGCGGCCGTGAACACGCCGAACAGCGCGACCGAGACCACCAGCACCGCCTTGCGCCCGAAGCGGTCGGCCAGCCGGCCGCCCACCAGCGCGCCCAGGAACAGGCCGATGGTGCCGGCGCTGAAGAAGGCGCCCAGCTCTTTGGGCGCCAGGTGCAGGGCGGGGGCCAGCTTGGGCGCCGCCACGCCGGCGGCCTGCAGATCGACGCCTTCCAGGACGGCGACCAGCAGGCACAGCAGCGTGGTGCGGTTGATCAGGCCACCCGCCGGCGCCTGTGGCGCCGCGATCGGGGCATTCGCCGGGGCGGCCACCGCGTCATGGTTCAGCACGTTCCTCTCCCGTTTATTCTTATCGGTCGGGAACAAGGTGCGCGCGGGAACGATGGATGTCCAGAAAAGTTGCTGACAATAACTAAATTCGCCGCCCGCCCAGCAGGCCGCCGACCACGAACAGGCCCACGCCCACCATCAGGCCCACATCGGCCACGTTGAAGATGCCGGTGCGCAGGGATCCGATGCCGAGATTCAGGAAGTCGAACACGGTGCCGCCCTGGACCAGCCGGTCCAGCAGGTTGCCCAGGCCCCCGCCCAGAAAGCTGCCGGCGCCCAGCAGTTCCATGCGGCTGAGGGATTTCGCCCGCAGGCTCCACGCCAGCAGGGCGGCCAAGACCAGGGCCACGCCGACGGTGAAGACCAGGCCCCGGGCATGGTCGTCCAGCCCGGCGCCGATACTCAGGAAGGCGCCGGGGTTGTTGACCGGCGTCACCAGGATGGCGCCGTTCAGCGCCGTCAGATCCACCCCCGGGGTCAGCACCTGCTTAAGCCAGGCCTTGGTCGCCTGGTCGGCCACGAACCAGGCGAGTGCTGACGGCACCAGCCAGCGCAATCGATCCTGAACACTCATTCTTGACTATCCCCGCTGTCGTTCTTTCGGGCGCAGGCCTCGCGATAGGCGGAGGGTGACTGGCCGATGACCTGTTTGAAATCCTGGGCGAAGTGGGCGTGGTCGAAATAGCCCAGATCCTGGGCCAACGTGGTCAAATCCACTGCCTCGCCCTGGCCCAGGCGGTGCGCGGCCTCATGCAGGCGGGCGCGGCGGATAACCCATTTGGGCGTCATACCCACCAGGTCGGCGAACAGCCGCTGCAGCGCGCGCACGCCCAGGCCGCAGCGTGCGACCAAGTCGTCCAGCCGCAGGATGTCGCGGTCGGCCTCCACCAGCGCCACCAGCCGGTTGATCTCCACCACCGTCGCCGGCACATCCATCAACCTCTGACGCACCAGCGGCTCGGCCACCGCCACCATGCCGGCGTCATCCTCGGCGGCCAGCACCGCCGCCTCCGCCCCATCGGCCACCGCGCCGAACACGGCCTCCAAGGCCAAGGTCCGGTCGACCAGGGTGGTCAGGGGGGCGCCCAGCAGGGCGCGGAAGCTGGCGGGGCGGAAGCGGATGCCCAGCACGCGGCCGGCGCCTTGCAGCTCATAGGCGAAGATGCCGTGCATGGGGCCGTAGATGGCGGTGCGGCCCCGTTCGAACACCAGGTTCACGGCGGGATAGGGCAAGGTGCGCTGGACATAGGGCGGCTGGCCCGTCAGGTCCCAGGCCACCACCCAGTAATGCTCCACCACCGCCGCCAGATCCTCGGCCGGCAGGTAGCGGCCCAGGCGGAAGCGCTGCGCCGCCGCCCCGGGCGCCAGCACGCCCTTGGGCGCCGCGGTCACCGGGCGCATGGGTTTTCCCTATCCTGGTCGCGTTTTTCCAAGCCCACGAAATTCCCCAAGCCTATCGTTCCGCCTGATCCCCATTCCTGTGGAGAGCCGCCATGAAACTCTATTCCCTGGCCCTGTCGCCCTTCGCCGCGCGAGTCCGCGCCGCCCTCTATGCCAAGGACCTGGCCATCGACATCCTAACCCCGCCCGAGAACTGGCGCACCTCCCCCGCCTTCCGGGCGCTGAACCCCATGGTGCGGGTGCCCGTGCTGGTGCTGGACGACGGCCGGTCCATCCCCGAATCAGCCGTGATCGTGGAGTATCTGGAGGACGCCTTCCCCGCCGTCCCCCTGCGCCCCGCCGACCCGGTGGACCATGCCCGCGTGCGCCTGCTGACCGCGGTGGCCGACAACTACGTGATGCGCGAGACCTTTCCCCTGTTCGGCCTGTTCGACAGCAAGACGCCGGATGAGGCCGCCATCCAGGCGCAGCTGGCGAAGCTGGACAGTGGCATCGGCCTGCTGAACGGCTTGCTGGCCGAGGATGCCGCGCGCGGCTCCTTCGCCTTCGGTGGCCGGGTCAGCACCGCCGACGCCTGGCTGGTGCCGGTGCGCTACACGCTGGAGGGCCTGATGCGCTTCTCCGGCCGCACGCACCTGCTGGACCGCCACGCGGCGGTCGCCGGCTACGCCCAGTCCTTGCGCGAAAGCCCGGCCCTGGCCCGGGTGTGGGATGAGATGGAGGAAGGGTTGCGCCAATACATGAGCCAGCGCGCGGCGACTGCATAAGGTATCCAAACCATTGCATCCATCGGGAAAGACGGGGAAAAGAAGGCGGCGCTGTGGTAGGAGGGATGCCAGATCGCCGGCCCCTTTTTGACCGACATCGGGAGGGCCCGCCAAAAACATCCGGGACAGCTTCACCATGGTCAGCCGCCGCCTTTTCCTCGCCGCCGCGTCCACGCTTCCTCTCTCCGCCGCTTCCCTCACGGCCCGAGCCGCCGCCCCGTCCGGCACCGACGACCTCGCCGCCCTGACATCGCTGACCACGGGTGCCCAGCCCATCACGGTGGAGGAACGGCGGGCCCGCATCGCCAAGCTGCAGGACCTGATGGCCCGCCAGGGCATCGGCGCCTTCCTGGTGGAATCGGGCAGCAGCCTGGACTATTTCACTGGCATCCGCTGGCACCGCTCCGAACGCACCACCGCCGCCCTGATTCCCGCCAAGGGCCAGGTCATCGTGGTGACCCCCGCGTTCGAGGAGCCCTCGGTGCGCGAGACGCTGCAGGTGGGCGGCGACGTCCGTGCCTGGGATGAGCATGAAAGCCCCTTCCAGCGCCTGGCCCAGGCCCTGAAGGATATCAGCGCGGCCCCGGGGGGCGTCGCCGGCAGCAAGGTGGCGGTGGAGCCCACCACCCGCTTCTTCATCATCGACGGCATCCGCCAGGTGACCAGGGGTTACGACCTGATCTCCGGCGACGCCCTGGTCCGGGCCTGCCGCATGCACAAGTCGCCGGCGGAACTGGCCCTGATGCAGGTGGCCAACGAGGTGACTCTGGCCGCCTTGCGCTACGCCCACGCCCATGTGCGGCCGGGCATGCGCGCCGCCGACATCGCGGCATTGGTGGATACCGCCACGGCGGCCCTGGGCGGCCGGCCGGAATTCTCCCTGGTGCTGCTGAACGAGGCCAGCGCCTATCCCCACGGCTCGATCCAGCCGGAGGTGGTGAAGGACGGTTCCACCGTGCTGCTGGACGTGGGCTGCGCCGTGCACGGCTATCAGTCCGACATCTCCCGCACCTGGGTCTTCGGCACCCCCAGCGCCCGCCAGCGCACGGTGTGGGACACAGTGAAGCGCGGGCAGGAGATTGCACTGGAAACCGCCAAGCTGGGCATTCCCGTGGGTGACATCGACAAGGCCGTGCGCCGCTATTACGAGGGCGAAGGCTGGGGCCCCGGCTATCGCCTGCCCGGCCTGTCGCACCGCACCGGCCACGGCATCGGCCTGGACGGCCACGAGTCCCCCTACCTGGTCTTGAGCGACACCACACCGCTGGAGCCGGGCATGTGCTTCTCCGACGAGCCCGGGCTCTACATCCCCGGCGAATTCGGCATCCGGCTGGAGGAGTGCTGGCATATGACGGAAACGGGGCCGCAGCTGTTCACCCCGCTGGCGGCTTCCCTCGACCAGCCGATCTGAATCCTACTTTCATTCATCCAACACATGTTCCTCCAACAGGAACTTCAGCCCCCGGTCCCAGGACTCATCCGTGTTGCCGCGGATGTCGACGCTGCCGCCCTTCAGCACCTGGCCGGTGGCGGCGTCACGGATGCTGATGTTCAGGTTCAGGATCAGGTTGCTGACCTTCTGCACCCAGGCGATGACGGCCACCGTGGCCCCCGCCTGGGCCGCGATCTCCAGCGCGCAGGGCGGGCAGTCGCGCGGTGCCGGCTTCGCCGCCAGCGTGGCAGCCCAGGGCGTCATGTCCACCAGGGAGTAGCGTCCCGATTTCGCCAGCGCCGCCCGCAGCGCCTGCCCCAGCCGCGCCACCCGTGCCGTCTCCTCCGCCGTGGTGTCGGCGGGGGAGCTGTTGACGAACTGCACGTCGAACACGGCGGTGGGCGGGGCTGAGCCCCAGGCCCGCCCCGCCAGCAGCGTCACCACCAACACCATCCATCCCATGACCTTGGCCATAAGCGCCTCCCAGGTTCGGGCGGCAGCATGGCGCGAGTGCGGACGGAAGGCAGGATGGACTTTGGATGGAGATAACCATGAATCCGCAGGTGGGTTGCGCCCTTCCCTTTTACGCCTAAAGCGCGAGAATCCGAATTGACCTATCGTTCTCTCTATGTTCTCATTTCACTTCGTCAATACAGAGATGGAGAGCGGTATGAGCGGGGCGTTCCACGCCACGTATGGCCACCGGCTTGCCCCACCGCAGGTGAAGCCCGGTGTTGTTTGCGATGATCAGGGTCCCCTCTGGAATTCCATCCGCCTGCTGGTGAAGACCAGCGCCGGATGGGTGCCGCGCCCCGCCGCCGAGTTGGACGCGCTGGTCACGGCGGCCTCCGGACGGGCGATCGATGCGCAACGGCTGCACGCCCGCCTGTCACCCGTCGCCCGTGCGCTGAACGAGGGCCATCTGGCGCGCGCTGTCATCGGTGCGCAGTACCTTGACCTGCCGGCCTCCGCCCGCGTGGCCAAGGCCAGCCCCGACGACCCTGATCATCCCGGGTGGCCGGAAGGATCACCCGAGGGCAAGGGCGGCCAGTTCCGGCCCAAGGATGGCGGACTCAGCGAAGCGGACCAGGCAGAAACGGACGCCCCCGAGCCCAAACCGGAGGATACGGCCGCCCTGCGGGAAGCGGTTAAAACCACCGCCCAGCGCGCCGTGCGGCGGGCATTCCGGCAAACCGCCATTGAACTTCTCACCCGGCGCCGCCTGGGCCGTATCGCGCTGGAACTGGCCTCGAACGCCGTCCCGGTGCTTGATGTGCTGGGTGATGCGGCGCTCTTGGTGGACTTGGCCGAACTTGGGGGACGGTTGAAGTCCCTGGCGGCTGAAGTGGCCGCCGTTCATGCGTTCGCGGACGCGGGCGTGCGCACCGCGGAGGAATTGATGGTCACCAGCGAGGAGATTTCCTTCTCCTCCTACGACGCCTTCAAGAAGACCGAGGTCCCTGAGGACGGGATCGACGCGTTGGGAAAGAGGTACGGCTCCGCCGGTCCCGGCTACGACTATCACCACATCGTGGAGCAGTCGGCCATTGGCGACGGCATTCCGGCCGAACTGGTGAACTCGACGCGGAACATCGTCCTAGCAGGGTGTTGAAGAAGTCAGCTTCTTCGGGCTTTGAGAGTGACCTCGTCGTCGTTGTCGTATGAGAGTTCGATTTCGAGTGTCCCGTCAT
>NZ_VITO01000024.1:0-96072 GCF_007828025.1 Nitrospirillum bahiense | reverse complement strand
CATCGCAAGCCTCCTCTGTGCTTGCTCTGGTGAATCAGAAAATCCGCCTGAAGGGAATCCCCTCAGTGAGAGTCGCCATCAGCGCTCCTTGGTATTACCCGACGCGGCCTCATTCAAGTTACAAGGATAGCCAAGGGCCGGATGGCCCGCCGGCGCCTGCGGCAACTTTATTTGGTTCCGAACAGCCGGTCGCCCGCATCACCCAGGCCGGGGACGATGTAGGCGTCGTCGGTCAGGTGGCTGTCCAGGGCGGCGGTGTAGACCTTCACCTCAGGGTGGGCGTCGTGGAAGACGCGCACGCCCTCCGGCGCCGACACCAGGGCCATGAAGCGGATCTGGTCGTCGGTCACGCCGTGGCGATTCAGCACGTCGACCGCGTGCACGGCGGAGTTGCCGGTGGCCAGCATGGGATCGACCAGGATGAAGGTGCGGCCGGCCGCGGCCGGCAGTTTCACCAGGTATTCCACCGGCTGCTTGGTCTCATGGTCGCGATACAGGCCGATGTGGCCCTCGCGCGCCCCGGGCATCAGCTCCAGCAGGCCCTCGGCCATCACCAGGCCGGCGCGCAGGATGGGAACGACGGCGACCTTCTTGCCCTCGATCACGGGCGCGTCCATCTCCACCAACGGCGTCTCGATCCGTTCCGTGGTCAACGGCAGGTCGCGCGTCAGCTCATACCCCATCAGCAGCGCGATCTCGCGCAGCAGCTGACGGAAGCCCATGGTGGACCGCCGCTTGTCCCGCATGTGCGACAGCTTGTGCTGGATCAGCGGGTGGTCGGCGACGAACAGGTTGGGAAATTCGGGAACGGTGCGCATGGGCGGCAAGACCAGGAATTTAGAGCGGAACGCGATCAGGTGGAGTCACCTGATCGTGTAAATCCGCTCTATCATGAACAGGTTAAGAGCAAGATGCGATCATGGCTGATCGCATCTTGCTCTAAACGGTGGAATTGGTTCCAAGCTAGCGGACCCGGCAGCCGAGCGCCACCATGGCGACGCACGGAATCAGGTACGACCGCCCGAATAAAGCGACCGGTTACCCCAGGCGGGTGATCCTGACCAAGCGGTCAAGCCTCATGGCAGCTGCGCAGGCCGGGGCGCACGCCTGGGGCGCGAATGATTGACCAGGCCCGGGCTCACGCCGGCGGGGTCGCGCGCACCACTTGGTTGCGGCCCTGGCGCTTGGCGGTGTAGAGGGCGGCGTCCGCCTCCGCCACCAGGTCCTCCGGGTCGCAATCCGGCCGCGCCTCGGCCAAGCCGAAGCTGGCGGTGAAGCGGATGGCGCGCCCGCCGCCGATGGCGACCGACACCGTCTCCATATCCTGGCGCAGCCGTTCCACCACGGCGTAGCCGTCCATGATGGTGGCGTCCTTCAGCAGGATCAGGATTTCCTCGCCGCCCAAGCGGAAGGCCTCGTCGAAGCTGCGGATACCCTGGTTCACGGCACCGGCAGCGGCCATCAGCACGCGGTCGCCGGCCTCATGGCCATAGGTGTCGTTGACCGATTTGAACTTGTCGAGGTCGCATAGCGCCACGCAGAAGGGCCGGCCGGTACGGCGGTAGCGGTTGACCTCGCGCTCCATTTCTTCACGCAGGCCGGTGCGGTTGCGCAGGCCGGTCAGCGGGTCGATGCCGCTGCCGGCCACGCTGAACGCCCGCTCGATGCGGCGCAGCAGCAGCATGAACTCGTCGAACTTCTCGATCACCGCCTCGTACGACTGCAGGGAGGGCGGCTGGCCCTCGGCCGCGCGCATGTGCACCAGGCGGGCCATGCGGTGCATCTGGTCGTGCAGTGAGATCGCCCGGTCGATGGCCGGTTGGTCCGCCAGCTCGCTGCCGGAAGCGCCCCGCACCCAGGCGGGAAAAGCCACTGGCGTGGGCAGGGGGGCGCCGTCGCCGAGGTTGAAGAAGGCCGCGCGGTGCCACTGACCGATCCACCGGAGATGCTCATCCACCACGCCGGCCAGACCGGCGGCGGAAGGCAAGGGGGACGATTCGTTCATCGCGGGAAAGGGATCCTGGGACGGGGCCGTATGCCGCATGGATAGGGCGGCGCCAGCGAAACGGGGCAATACCCACACTTTAGGTCATTCATCTCCGGTTTGCACCGCCCTTGGCACCAACCCGAGGGATAGGATGTCGCACCGGCGGCACCCTGCCCCGCACCTTTGAATTACCCCTGTAGGCTCAAGCCGCTAAACGACTCAGGAACCCAGCGCCTTCAGCCGGCCCTCCAGTTCCTTGCGGTCGTCGGATCCCTCAGGCAGCAGGGGCAACAGGCGGCCCCACAGGTCCTTGGCCTCGGCCTTGCGTCCCCCCTCCGCCGCGTCCAGGCCCAGGTACCACAGGGCCTGGGGATTGTTGGGGGAAGACTTCAGCACCACGCGCAGGGCGGTGAAGAAGGCGGGCGGCGGATGGCCGCCGTCGGCCGGCAGGAGCACGCGGGCATAGGCCAGGTTGATCTCGCCATCATCGGGTGCTGCGGCCACGGCTTTGGCCCAGGCCTCCCGCGTCTTGGCCACGTCACCCGTCGCCTCATAGGCCTGGGCCAGGCGGGCCCAGCCCTCGGGCTTGTCCGGTTCCTTCTCCGCCGCCGCCTGGAACTGGGCCAGCAGCGACTTCACCGTGGCCGACCTCTGTTCCGGCGTCATGGTGGCGGGGTCGGGCATGCCGGGCGAAACGGCGCCGGCAGTGCCGCCGCCGTAGCGCTTGGCGTTGGCCTCGGCCTCCGCCGCCTTGTCGTTCTGCCCCAGCACACGATAGGCGCGGGCCAGGCGCGACCAGCCCTCGGCATCGTCGGGCTGGGCTTTCAGCCGGTCGGCCAGACGCTGGACCATGCCCTGGATCATGGCGTTGCGATCGCCGCTGGACATGGTGGAGGCGGCAGCCATGTCGTCGGCTGTCGGCCCCGGGGTACCGGCAACAGGTGCAGGCGTCGGGTTGGCGGGCGGCAGGGGCTGCGGCGTCACCGCCGCCGGATCCATGCCCGCCTCGGTCGCCGTCTCACCCAGCTGTCCGCGCAGGAAGGGCACCCAGGGGGCGTCGGCCGGGCTTTCCGCCAGCAGGGCGGACCAGCGGGTAATGGCGCCCTTGAGGTCGCCCGCCTGGCGCGTGGCCAGGCCGTCGTAATAACGGGCGCGCGGCTCCTTGGGGTTCAGGGCCAGAGCCCGCCCCAGGGCCTGCTTCGCCTCCGGCCCCACCACGCCGTCGGCCGACAGCACCAGCGCCTCGGCGCGCGAGGCTTGCAGATTGGCGTCGTCGGGCGCCAGTTCCACAGCCTTGGCCCAGGAGGCGGCGGCCTTGTCGTTCTGGCCGGTCATGCCCTGGGCGGTGGCCAGGGCTTTCCACGCCTCCAGATCCTTGGGGTTCTCGGTGACCCGGGCCTGCAGGGTCTTCAGCACCGCCTGGGCCTGGACGCCGGCGGTCTGGTCCGTGCGCCCGCCCGCCGGCTGGCCCGGCAGGTCGGGCTGGCCCAGGCGCAGGTAGATGCCCATGGCCAGCAGCGGCACAGCGGCCATCAGCGCGGTGGCCAACTTGCGGGAGGGCTTCGCCGGCGTCGTGGGCGCCACCGGCGCCGACTTCGCGCGCGCGTCGGCCGCCAGCAGGCGCCGGCCGACCTCCGTCCGCGCCGCGGCCGCCTGGTCGTCGGTCAGCAGGCCGCGTGCCACGTCACGCTCGATCTCCGCCAACTGGTCCTTGTAGATGTCGACTTCGGGCGAGCCGCCGGCCTCCGTCTTGCGCGCCACCATCAGCGGGCGCAGCAGCGCCAGCAGGATGCCCGCCGTCAGCAGGGCGGCGGCGATCCAGAACGCCATCATGGCCGCCCCTTCCCTTCGTCCTCATCACGCATCAGCATGGCCAGATGGGCCTTTTCCTCCGCCGTCAGGGGCGGCGCAACCGCCTCCGCCCCCACGGAACCGCGCCGGCCCCGCCACAGCAGGATGCCGCCCCCCACGACCAGCAGGACAAAGGGCCCGAACCACAGCAGATAGGTGGCCGGCCGCACCGGCGGGCGCAGCAGGACATAGTCGCCATAGCGGTCGGTCAGGAAGGCCACCGCCTGGGCGTCCGTATCGCCCTTCACCAGCCGCTCCCGCAGCAGCAGTCGCAGATCGCGGGCCAGGGGCGCGTCACTGTCGTCGATGGACTGGTTCTGGCAGACCAGGCAGCGCAGATCCTTGGAGATGGCGCGCGCCCGCGCCTCCATGGTCGGGTCGGGCAGCATCTCGTCCGGCTGCACGGCGCGCGCCAAGGGGCCGGACAGCAGCGTGGCCGTCAGGACCAGGGTGAAAAGCACCCGCCTCATTTCGACAGCTCATTGATCAGCGGAAGGATGCGGTTCTGCAGATCCTGCGGGGTGATGGGCCCCACCTGGCGGTAGCGGATGCGGCCCTGGCGGTCGATGACATAAGTTTCCGGCACGCCGTAGACGCCGAAGTCGATGGCGGTGCGGCCGCTCTCATCCCGCGCGACGGCGGCGTAGGGGTTGCCGTCGCGGGCCAGGATGGCCTGGCCGTCCGCCGCCTTGTCCTTATAGTCGATGCCCCGGATGTCCACGCCCTGCCCCGCCAGGCGCATGAGGATGGGGTGTTCCGAGCGGCAGGGCGCGCACCAACTGGCCCAGAAGTTCACCAGACGGACTTTTCCGTCGGCCAACCCGGTGGACGCCACGCCCGGCTGCCCGTCCACCAGGGGCGGCAGGTCGAAGGCCGGCACCGGCTTGTCGATCATGACGGAGGGCAGGCGGTCGGGCGTGTCGCCTCGGTCGATCTGCTTCAGGCGCACGCCGAACCAGCCGGCCAGGCCCAGGAACAGCACCAGGGGGATCAGGAACATCAGGCGGCGCATGCGGGGAACCTTATTCGGCGGGGGCCGGCGGAACGGCGGCGGCGGCGCGCGGCACGGCGCGCTTCAGCGGCACGCCCACGCGCAGGCGGCGGTCGGACAGGCTGACCAAGCCGCCGGCCATCATCAGGATGGAGCCCACCCAGATCCACGGCACCAGGGGATGGCGGTAGAAGCGGGTGTTGTAGCCGGTGCCGTCCGGCGCCGGCTCGCCCACCACGGCATAGAGGTCGCTGAAGAAATTGGTGTGGATGGCCGCCCCCGTCGTCGTCATGCGGGTGACGGGGTAGAAGCGCTGCTCCGGCGCCAGGGTGGCCACGAAGTCGCCATGGCGGGTGACGGTCAGCACGGCGCGGCGCGCGGTGTAGTTGGGGCCCGGCGCCTCCGCCACGCTGTCCAGGCGGAAGCTGTAGCCGGCCACGTCCACCGACTGGCCGATGTGCAGCACCTGGATGGCCTCCGTCGTCCAGGCGGAGGTGCCGACCATGCCGGCCACGGCCACGCCCAGCCCGGCGTGGGCGATGGCGGTGCCCCAGGCGCCCCGCGGCAAATGGCGGGCGCGGGAAATGCTGTCGGCCAGGGGCATGCGGAACAGGCGGATGCGGTCGGCCACGTCCACCACGGCGCCCATGACGGCCCAGCCGGCCAGGCCCAGGGCCAGCACGGCCAGCACCGGCTTGGTGCCGGCCAGCCAGAGGCCGGCCAGGGCGGCCAGGACGCCCGCCAGGGCCGCGACCTTCAGCCGCCCCAGCACGCCGGCGAGGTCCGCCCGCTTCCACGACAGCAGCGGCCCCAACGCCATGACCGCAACCACCGGCACCATCAGCGGCACGAAGGTGGCGTTGAAGAAGGGCGGGCCGATGGAAATCTTGCCCCCGCCGACGGCGTCCATGAACAGGGGATAGAGGGTGCCCAGGAAGACCGTGGCGCAGGCGGTGGACAGCAGCAGGTTGTTCAGCACCAGCCCGCCCTCGCGGCTGATGGGCGCGAACAGGCCGCCGGCCTTCAGGACGGGTGCCCGCAGGGCATAGAGCAGCAGGCCGCCGCCCGTCGCCACCACCAGCAGCGCCAGGATGAAGACGCCGCGCGCCGGGTCGGACGCGAAGGCGTGGACGGAGGTGAGCACACCGGAGCGCACCAGGAAGGTGCCCATGAGCGACAGGGTGAAGGTGACGATGGCCAGCAGAATGGTCCAGCTTTTCAGCGTGTCGCGCTTTTCCACCACGATGGCGGAGTGCAGCAGCGCCGTGCCGGCCAGCCAGGGCATCAGGCTGGCGTTTTCCACCGGGTCCCAGAACCACCAGCCGCCCCAGCCCAGGGTGTAATAGGACCACCATGAGCCCATGGCGATGCCCAGCGTCAGCGACGACCAGGCGATCAGGGCCCAGGGCCGCACCCAGCGGGCCCAGGCGGCGTCCACCCGTCCCTCGATCAGCGCGCCGGCGGCGAAGGAGAAGCAGAGGCTGAAGCCGACATAACCCAGGTAGAGGAAGGGCGGATGGAAGGCCAGGCCCGGATCCTGCAGCAGGGGGTTGAGGTCATGGCCGTTCAGCGGCGCCGGATCCACGCGGGTGAAGGGGTTGCTGGTGGCGACCATGAACCACAGGAAGCCGACCCCGATCATGCCCTGCACCGCCAGAACGCGGGCCCGCAGGCTGGCCGGTAAATTGCGGCCGAAGGCGGCCACGAGGGCGCCGAACAGGGCCAGGATGAACACCCACAGGACCAGCGAGCCCTCATGGTTGCCCCAGACGCCGGCCACCTTGTACAGCATGGGCTTGTCGGTGTGGCTGTTCTCCACCACGTTCAGGACGCTGAAGTCCGACACGACATGGGCATAGGTCAGGGCGCCGAAAGCCAGCGCCAGGGCCGCGAACTGGCAGTAGGCCGCCGTGCGTCCCACCTCCATCATCGCGGCGTCGCGCCGCGCCGCGCCCCATAGGGGAATGACCGACTGCACCAGGGCGACGACCAGCGCCAGAACCAGCGCGTAGTGTCCAAGCTCGGGGATCATGGGCCGTCGTCCGCAGTCTTATCGTCAGGGATTGGTGCGCAGGGTGGAGGTCTGATGCTCCTCCCCCGCCGCGACCGGCGCGTCACCCGGCTTGCCGGGGTGGCCGGCGCGCTTCAGGGCGTCGGCCACGTCGGGTGGCATGTACTTCTCGTCATGCTTGGCCAGCAGCTCGGTCGCGGTGAAAACGCCGTCGGCACCCAGCTTGCCCTCCGCCACCACGCCCTGCCCCTCGCGGAACAGATCCGGCAGGATGCCGGTGTAGGTGACGGGCAGCGACTTGGCGGTGTCGGTCACCTGGAAGGTGACGGTCATGCCACCCTCGCGCTTCAGGCTGCCGGCCTCGACCAGCCCGCCGATACGCACCGTGCGCCCACCCGGCGGCTTGGCCGCCAGATCCGATGGGCTGTAGAAGAAGACGATGTTGTCGCGGAAGGCCGACAGGGTCAGCGCGGTGGCGGTACCCAGGCCCAGCAGGGCCAGCGCCAGGATCATCAGGCGGCGGCGTTTGCGGGTCATGGTGTGGTCTCGGCGGCAGGGGTGGCCGTGGGCGCCGGCGTGGGCGCCGCCTTGGGCTCGCGCTTGCGGCGGGGTTTGGCCGCCTCCAGCGTGGCAAGGGTGCGTTCCACCCGGCGCAGGCCGGTCAGGCTCAGCACCAGCAGGCCCACCAGGACCACGGCCGCGGCCCCGTAGGATGACCAGACATAGGCGGCGTATCCGCCCATCGACAGGAACCCGTCCATCACACTCTCAAAGCCTGGCGGCCCATACAGGGCCGCGACGTTGGCGCGATCGCTAAATTATCACGCCGCCGGAACGATCGCCGCTGGTCTTCTTGTCCCATCGGCACGGCCCCCAACCACCCCCGACTCTCAGCCCACCTGGCCCAGGCGCAGGGTCTGCACCCGGCGGGCGGCCAGGCCGGCGCGGATGCGCAGGATGACCACGGCGAAAAAATAGCTCTGGAAGGCCACGGCCATCAGCAGCAGGGGCCACAGCATGCTGGCGGCGATGGTGGGTCCGCCCAGGCGGAAGACACTGGCCGGCTGGTGCAGGGTGTTCCACCACTCCACCGAAAACTTGATGATGGGCACGTTCACAGCGCCCACCAGCAACAGGATGTTGCCGGCCTTGTTCCCCCGCGCCGGATCGTCGAAGGCATCCACCAGGGCCATGTAGCCCAGGTAGAGGAAGAACAGCACGAGCACGCTGGTCAGCCGCGCGTCCCACACCCACCAGGTGCCCCACATGGGCGCGCCCCACAGGGACCCGGTCAGCAGGCACAGGGCGGTGAAGCCAGCGCCCAGGGGCGCGGCCGCCTTGGCGTAGACCTCGGCCAGCGGGTGCTTCCACACCAGCGCGGCGGCGGCGGCCACGGCCATGGTGCTGTAGGTGAACATGCTCATCCACGCGGCGGGCACGTGGATGTACATGATGCGCACGGTGTCGCCCTGCTGGTAATCCGGCGGCGACGCGATGAGGCCCAGATACAGCCCGGCCGCGAAACAGACCGCCGACAGACCCGCCGCCCATGGCAGCACGGCGTTGGCGATCCTCAGGAAGCGGGCGGGGTTGGCGAAGCGATGCATGGCCCCCGTTATGTATCACGCCCTCCGGCCTTTGCCATCGGGATACACTGTAAATTGATATGGATCAGGCCCAATGGTGTAGGGGGCGAATGATCGCCCCTTAGTTACCTTGGGCCTTGAGCGACAGCACGAGCGTCAGCGGATGGTTGGGCGTGCCCACGAAGCCGTAGTGCTCATAAAACGCCTTGGCCGCATCCGAGATCGCGTGGACGAGCAGACCGCGTATCCCCAGGATCGATGCGGCCTGCGAGCTGCGCAGCACCGCGTCCTGCAACAACGCGGTACCCAGGCCTCTGCCTTGCCAGGTCCGATCGATGGCCAGCCGGCCGAGTACCGCCATGGGAATGGGATCGGGCATGTTGCGCCGGATGGCGCCAGGTGCGTCAGATATGTCCAGCGCCCCGGACGCGAGGCAGTAATAGCCGACCACCCGCCGGCCTTCGGCCACGACATAGGTGCGGGAAGCACCGTTCACCTGATTGGCGCGGGCGCGCCGCCGCAGCCAATGGTCCAGCGAGTCATGGCCGCTTTGGAATTGGTCGAGGTCGTGCGTTTCGCCCAGCGGTGTTGGCGCTGTCAGCGTCACGTGAGCTCCGCCATCATACTTCCCAAGGCTTGGGTGCCTTCATCAGACGCTCAAACCCTTCACCGCCGGGTGGCTGGTCTAGAAGGGCGAGATAGTGCCGATAGCTATCGACATCGACCCGCACCAGCGCCTGGTCCAGCAGCGTGTCTTCAGCGGCGCGATAGGCCGCCTCGATCATGAAGTCTGACCGGGTTTTGCCGCGCAAGCCGGCCGCACGATCTATCACCCGCCGAACATCCTCGCGGATGCGCAGGTTCACGGGCTTCGCATGGGTTCCCAAGGATGGCTTGGTCATTATGGCCCTCTCTGTCAGAGCCATCATAACACGCCATATACACAACGTGTATCTGACTTCACCCTTGCTCACTCATGCGCCGCCCGCAGCGCGGCGGCGATGGCCAGCGGCGCCAGCACCAACGCGCCGCACAGCATGCCGCCCAGCAGCAGCAGGTGCGGCCGGGGGGACAGGCCGGACAGGCCGGCGTCCAGGCCGGCGGCGGCGAAGATCAGCACGGGGATGTAGAGCGGCAGCACCAGCAGGGGCAGCAGCACGCCGCTGCGCCGGGCGCCCAGGGTCAGGGCGGCCCCCACCGCGCCGATGAGGCTGAGCAGCGGGGTCGTGAGCGCCAAGGTGCCCACCAGCAGGCCCAGCTGGTCCGCCGGCATGCGCAGCAGCAGGGCCAGCAGGGGGGCCACGATCATCAGGGGCACGCCCGTCACCAGCCAGTGGGCCGCCACCTTGGCGATGGCCACCCCCTCCGCCGGCAGGGGCGAGAGCAGCAGCAGTTCCAGGCTGCCATCCTCGAAATCACCCTGGAACAGCCGCTCCATGGACAAGAGCGCCGCCAGCAGGGCCGCGATCAGCAGCACGCCGGGGGCGATCCGGGTCAGCACGTTGGGCTCCGGCCCCACGCCGAAGGGGAACAGCACCACGCACAGCACGAAGAACATCAGGGCGGCGGTGGCGTCGCTGCCCTGGCGCAGCACCAGGCGCAGGTCACGCAGGATGAGGCGCAGCATCAGGCGGCGTCCTCCGCCTCAGCTTCATCATCCTCGAGGGGTGCGAAGGCGGCCAAGTCCAGGATATCGCCGTCCGGAGTCGCGAGGTCGATATGGGTGGACAGCACTACCCGCCCGCCGCCGGCCCGATGGTGGGCGATGGCGCCCTCCAGCAGCGCGACCGAGGCACGGTCCAGGCCCACGGTGGGCTCGTCCAGCAGCCAAAGGGGGGCGGGTGCCGCCACCAGGCGGGCGAGCGACAGGCGCCGGCGCTGCCCCGCCGACAGGAAGCGGCCCGGCACCTCGGCAATCGTGTCGATGGCAAAAGCGGCCAGGGCCGCATCCACGGCATCACCGCCGCGCAAGCCGGCCCAGAAGGCCAGTATCTCCCGGCAGGTGAAGCTGGCCTTCACCGCGTCCAGGTGGCCGACATAATGCAGGCGGGCCCGGTGGGCCTCCGGATCCTGGCCCAAGGCCACGCCGTCCCAGGCGATGGTGCCGCGCAAGGGCTTCAGCAAGCCGGCCATCAGGCGCAGCAGCGTCGACTTGCCGCTGCCGTTGGGTCCCACCAGGGTCAGGCAGCCGCCGGCCGCCAGCTGGAAATCCAGGTCCTGGAATACCAGGCGCCCACCGCGCAAGCACAGCAGGTCGCGGCCGGTAAAAAGCTGAGGTGCGGTCATGGGCCCTGGGCGCCGGAGTCGAAGGGGTCCCGACTATAGGCCGCAGGCGGCGGCGGCACAAAGCGCTGGATCAATTGCCCAATTCAACGTGCCCGGAATCAATCGCGTGAGACGTCCACACCATTGCAGGGCAAGCCCAGCGGGCGGATGCCCGCGCCCGGCATCTGAGGGAACCGATTAAAAGAAAACGGCCACCGCGGGGGGCAGGTGCGGTGGCCGTTTGGTAGACCAGCCGGGGCAGGCTGGAGAGGACACCTCCGGTAGGCCGGTCGGGGGAGACCGGGCGGGAGTGCTTCCGACCCCGGCAGGGGATCATGTCGCGTCGTCCTCTATGCGCATAAGGCCAGCGCGACATGGCCAATTTGGGCCGCAAAAGTGGCGAAATTGAGATTTGTGCCCAAGGCGGCACCCAGGCTGGAACCCGCAGGGCGCCAAGCGGAATTAGAGGTCAAAGCCATGCGGTGCGGGAGATTCGGCCATGAAGTCGCAGGGGCGGCGTTCGCCAAAAAAAATCGCTGTGCAACCCCGGCTTTCCATCTTATATAGCGCTCAGTCGCAGCGCACGTGCCTATGGCCCCGGGTGGAATGGTTCCACCTGAGGGTTATGCAACGACGTAACGCGTATCCTCGTCCGTCCCTTAAGCAAGGCGGCGAATTGGAGGCTACGATGGTTGATGTTGTTGTCGGTGGGCATGCGCCCGCCTTTCCTCGATCCCCCGCCCCCACTCTGATGCAGAGTCGGATGGGCCATGATCAGGCGGTCTGCAGTCAGACCGGGCCGGTGGTTTGCGCGCTTCTGGCGCCGCCTGGGCATATCTCCAGTATCTGACCCGTTCGGGCCGGCCGCTTTATTGGCACGCCTGAACGGACCCGGGCCATTGCCCGGTTAAGCCCCCATTCCCGATCCATCCCCTGATATGCCTTTTGGCCTCGGAGTCATCGATGACCGAGAAGATCGCTCGTTTTTTCGCTGAGAACACGCCCGCCACGCCCTGCCTGGTGGTCGACCTGGACGTCGTCGCCAACAACTACGCCAACCTGCACGACGCCCTGCCCGAGGCCCGGATCTTCTACGCCGTGAAGGCCAACCCGGCGCCGGAAATCCTGAAGCTGCTGGTCGAGCGGGGGTCCTGCTTCGACACCGCCAGCATCCCCGAAATCCAGTACTGCCTGACCGCCGGCGCCACCGCCGACCGCATCAGCTTCGGCAACACCATCAAGAAGGCGTCGGACATCGCCCGTGCCCACGCCCTGGGCATCAGCCTGTTCGCCTTCGACAGCATGGAAGAGCTGGAGAAGATCGCGGAGCATGCTCCCGGCGCCCGCGTCTTCTGCCGCATCCTGACCTCGGGCGAGGGTGCCGACTGGCCGCTGTCGCGCAAGTTCGGCTGCGAGCCGGAGATGGCGACGGAGCTGCTGCTGGCCGCCTCCACCATGAACGTCGTGCCCTACGGCGTGTCCTTCCACGTCGGCTCGCAGCAGCGCGACCTGACCCAGTGGGACAAGGCCCTGGCCCAGACCGCCGAGATCTTCCATGCCTTGGAAGACAAGGGCGTGATGCTGCGCATGGTGAACCTGGGCGGCGGTTTCGCCACCCGCTACCTGAAGGACATCCCCAGCGAGGGCGAGTACGGCAACGCCATCGAGGCGTCGCTGCGCAAGCACTTCGGCAACCGCCTGCCCGAGACCATCATCGAGCCGGGCCGCAGCATGGTGGGCAACGCCGGCGTGATCCGGTCGGAAGTGGTGCTGATCTCGCGCAAGTCGCACCGTGACGAGCGCCGCTGGGTCTACCTGGACATCGGCAAGTTCGGCGGCCTGGCCGAAACCATGGACGAGGCCATCAAGTACAAGATCCAGACGCCCCATGACGGCGGCGCCGCCGAGCCCGTCATCCTGGCCGGCCCCACCTGCGACAGCGCCGACGTGCTGTACGAGAAGACGGAGTACCGCCTGCCGGTGGACCTGCGCATCGGCGACAAGGTCGACATCCTGGCGACCGGCGCCTACACCACCACCTACTCGGCGGTGAACTTCAACGGCTTCTCGCCGCTGGCGTCCTACTACATCTAAGGTTCTTCGAGACCTGGTCCGTCGCGGAAGCGACGGGGGAAAGGCCCGGAAGCCCTGCGCTTTCGGGCCTTTTCGTTTGACCTTCCCTCGATCGTCGGGCGCCGGCGGCCGCGTGCCCCCTTACGCGCCCTTGTCCCCCAACGCCGCCGCCATCACGCCGGGCGACAAGCTGGGACGGCCATCGTCGCCGGCGCCGCCCGTCAGCAGACGCTGGCTGGGCAGGATGAGGGAGACGGTGGTGCCCTGGCCCAGTTGCGAGGCGATGTCCAGCCGGCCGCCATGGAGTTCGGCCAAGCCCTTGGACAGCGACAGGCCCAGGCCGGTGCCCTGCGTCGTGCGGGCGTAGACGTTGTCGATCTGCTGGAAAGGCACGAAGACCTTGGACAGGTCCTCCGCCGCGATGCCGATGCCGGTGTCGGTGACGGCGATGACCAGCTGGGCCTCGGGATTGATGGTGGCGGTCAGCGACACGGTACCGCCCGGGTCCGTGAACTTCACCGCGTTGGATAGAAGGTTCAGCAGGATCTGCTTGATCTTCACGTCGTCAGCCAACAGCGGGGGCAGCCCGGGCGCCATGGCCACCACCAGGTCGATGCGTTTTTCCATGGCGCGGGCGCGGGCGATACGCTCGCACCCCGCCACCAGCGCGCCCACGTCGCACACCCGCTCGCGCAGCTCGACCTTACCCGCCTCCATCTTCGAAACATCCAGGATGTCGTTGATGATGGCCAGCAGGTGGCGGCCGCTGGCCACGATGTCGCCGGCATAGCCGGTGTTGGTCGCCTGGTCAGGCACGCGGCGCAGGTCGTTCTCCAGCACCTCGGCGAATCCGATGATGGCGTTCAGCGGCGTGCGCAGCTCATGGCTCATGTTGGCCAGGAACTCGGTCTTGGTGCGGTTGCCCAGTTCGGCGGCGGCCTTGGCCCGCTCCACCTCTTCCGCCGCCCGCTCCGCCGATATGGCGACGGCGGCCAGCCGGCTGGCCCGGCGCGCCAGGTCCAGCATCCAGCCCTCGGGCGAGCGCGGGGTGCGGAAATAGACGGCGAAGGCGCCCAGAGGATGACCGTCACCGGCCAGGATGGGCAGGGACCAGCAGGCGGCCAGGCCGGCCTCCGCCGCGGCCTGCCGGAACTCCCGCCACAGCGGGTCGCTGGCGATGTCGGTGACGATCACCGGCTCGCCCCGGTGGATGGCCGTGCCGCAGGACCCCACGGACGCCCCCACCTCCGTCCCGTCGACGGCGCGCACGAAGGCTGGCGGCAGGCTGGGTGCAGCACCGGTCTGGATGTGGCGCCGTTCGGCATCCACCAGCACGATGGAGCAAAGCCCACCCTCCAGCTCCGCCTCCATGCCGGAGCAGAGGGCCGACAGCACGGCCGACAGGGGCGCGCGCCCGGCGGTCATGCCCAGCACCTTGCGTTCCACCGTCAGCAGCCGCTCAGCCCGTTCCCGGCGCTGGGTCTCTCGTTCGATGCGGCGGGCGTGGGACCAATAGAGGGCCAGCGCCGAATGCAGCTCCGCCACCAGGGGGTCGCGCCCCAGGCGGGGCAGCAACGCCGGCGCCTGGGCCACCTGCCCCTCCGCCAAGTCGCGCATCAGCCGGGCGGTGCGCGCCACGGCAAGGAACACGCCCTGGCGCAAGGTCACCAGGATGGCCAGCGTCAACAGGGCCGCCAAGGTCAGTGGCGCGCCGGCCTTGATCGCCGCCCAGCCGGCGGTGGGAACGGGCACCGCCGCCCAGCGGTCCAGCGCCCCGCCGGTCACGGCGCCGATGCCGGCGAGCGCCGCCACCACCTCCTCCGGCGCCCGCCGGCCATTCAGGGCGGCGGTGAAACGCGCCAGGGCCACGGCCAAGCCATCGTCGGGCCGCGAGGGCGCAGGCCAGTCCAACAGCGGGGTGGCCGTGGCGGCCGATGGTTGCGTCACCGCGTCCGCCCAAGCCAGGTCGGCGTCGCGGCGGGCCGCCAGCGCGTCGCTGGCCAGGACGGCGTCGGCGCTGGGCAGGCTGCGGGCGGCAGTGGCCACGACCTCGCGCGCCAAACGGCCCTCGGCCGTGGCCAGCGCCCTTTCCCCCGCCAGCCAGTTGCGCACCAGGGACGGGTCGCGGTCGCCGCCGGCCTGATGCAGCATCTGGTCCACCGCCCGGCGCGGCCCCGCCAGCTCCTGACGTATCCCGGCCAGCCGCTGGCGTGCGGTATCCAGCGCGGCATTGGCGGGCAGGGCCTCCAGCGCCGCATCCAACGCCTGATCCGCCTGCCGCCGCTTTTCCGCCAGCTCATCCGCGGAAGGAGCAACCGCAGGGGAGCTGGCCGCAGGGGTGGTGACGGCTGGGGACGCAGGCAACGTCCCCGCCGCCTGCAAGGCCAGGTATGAGGCCGTCCACTGCGCCGACTGGATATCCAGCGCGCCCGCCAGCCCCCGAGCGGCCAGCACTAGGGCGTGGCCGTCCCGCGCGTCGCGCGCCTGGATCCAGGCCGCCCGCATATCCGTGACCGCCAGCCCCAGTTGCAGGGCCGCCAGGCCGGCGAGGGCGCCCATCACCGACTGGCGCATGGCACCGATCCGGCCTGTCTGTTCACAAAGCAGCTCATTGGAGAAATGATCCCAAGGCCCACACCTTGTACCTGTGGCCCACTGTATGCGAGGCCACGGCCCCCGCGCAAATATCCAGGGGGGTGGGGTACCGCCGAAGTAAGGGTGGATGCGACACAAGGCGGGCATGTCCGGCGGCACCTAAATCCTTGCGTGGGCACCCTTGACCTCACCCCCCGTCGTCTATACCTGACGCAAGGTCGAGGCGGCCGACACAGGGCGCCGTTACCGCTATCCCGCTGCCCTCCCGGATCCCGCCCCGTTGACGTCTTCACCCGCCCCTTCCGACAGCGAGGCCACCGCCGAGGAATTCCCGCCCACGATTTCGTCGTCGGGCGATGATGGCCTGTTCGCCGATGACGACCGCGACGCGCTGCACATCCTGCCGCTGGGCATGATCCCGGTGCAGACGCCGGGCCTGAAGCGGGCGCGGCTGATCAAGAACGCTCGGCTGGAGACGGTGGTGGAGGTGTTCCAGGACCGGTCGGCTGGCAGCGGCCAGGTGAACCCGGAACACCTGGCCACCATGTACCCGTCGCACGCCAAGGAAATGCGCACCGACATGGCGCAGATCCACCGGCTGACCCAACTGAACAGCTATGACGTCTACAGCCTGCGCATCGAGCTGCGCCGCCTGGGCATCCCGGTGGAGGACGTGAACTACCTGCGCCTGTCCGCCGGCAAGCGGCTGGAACTGACCTCCTACATGCGCGACTTCACCCTGCCCCTGATCCAGCAGGTCTACGGGTCGGAACAGCGCCCCATCAACGACATCGCCGACCTGTTCCAGCTGCTGGCCAACCCCGACCGGGAAGAGGCGCTGCGCAACCTGACCCTGTTGTCGCAGAAGCTGAACGTGCAGCTGCAGGACATCCCCAACTTCCTGGAGGAATACGGCGACGTCTTCCTGTCGCTGGCCTATTTCCGCAGCTGCCTGGACGGCCTGGTGCCGGAGGTGCAGCGCTTCATGGGTTGGGTGAACGAGGCCACCAAGAGCGAGATGATCACCCGCGACCGCCTGCTGATGAAGATGATCGGCGATGTCATGCGCATGCTGACGGGCATCACCACCTCCATCACCGGGCGGTTCGAGGCGTTTGACCGGCGCAGCAAGGATTTCTGGCACAACATCAACGCCGACAGCTTCCGCTCCGTCCGTGCCCAGTTGTCCGCCCACCATGTCACCATCGGCGGCGTGCTGTGCGGCCTGGCGGTCAAGATGGCCCTGTGGAAAGCCCGCTTTCCCCATGGCGGCGGCGGACCCATGAAGCGGGTGGAATTCGTGCGCTCGGAAATCCTGCCCGGCCTGGACCACATCAACCGTATCGAGAAGTCGGCCGCCGGCACGCACTGAAGCAGGCGTCTGCCCTACAGCCCCAGGGTATGTTCCAGCAGGAACAGCCCGCTTTTCAACAGGGCCACCAGCACGCCCCAGACGACGGCGACGGACGTCACCGCCGTGCCCAGACCCAGCAGCACCCACACTCCGTCCCGTTCCAGCACCCCCAAGGCCACCAGGCTGATGGCCACGGCCGGCAGCATGTTGCCGAGCGGTATGGGCAGGAACAGGATCAGCGCCAGCAGGAAGCAGACCAGCCCTACCGCGTGTTCCACCGGCGGGCGGGCCAGCACGCCCAGGCGGGGCTTCAGCATGCGTTCCGCCTTGGCCAGCCAGGGCGCCACCTTGGCCATCATGGCGGCGAAATCCTTGCGCGCCAGCGACCGGCTGGAAATGAAGCGGGGCAGCCAGGGCTTGCGCCCCAGGGCCAGCTGCGCCGTCAGGAACACCAGCGGCAGGCCCAGCACGGCGGAGGTGCCGGGCGGCATGGGCAGGGCGTTGGGCACGGCGAAGACGAAGATCAGCGCCCCCACCGCGCGGTCGCTGAGCGCCGTCAGCAGATCGCCGATGGCGATACGGTCCCGCCGTTCGTCCGCCGCCAGGGCTGACAGGATGTCGGAAACCTTGTGGGACCGGGGGATCGCGGCGTCAGCGTGACTGTCAGTGGCCTCACCCGCGGTCATGCTGTCCCTCTGATCCCATCCCGATGGCCTCGCGCCCATTGAGGTGGGGTCGATGCGCCCCCGGGTCCAGCGATTTTTCCCCGGCGCACGGATCAATAGGCCGCGAAGGTCTCGCGCATGGCCCGTTCCTCCTGCCGGATGCGGATGGTCAGGGGCACCAGATAAACGACCAGGCCGGCGACCAGGGTGCAGTAGGCGTGCAGCGTCAGGGCGAAGCCTACCAGTTCCGGCAGGATGTTCAGGAAATAGTTGGGGTGCCGCACCAGGCGGAACAGCGGATGGGTCACCAGCTGGTGGTCGCGCGCGATCAGCAACTTCACCGTCCACAGCCGGCCCAGCAGCCGCACCACTACCAGCAGCATGACGGCACCGAACAGGTAGATGGCGAAGCCGAAGCCGCTGACGGCGTCGATGGGCGCGGCGCGCACCAGCCCCTCCACCGTCGCCGACAGGTAAAAAGCGATGTGAGCAATGGTCAGCGCCAGGGTGTTGCGCGCGCCGTGCTCCACAGCACCGGCGGCGCGCAGCGCCTTCTCATGCCGGATGGAGACGGCCAGCATGGCGAAGCGGTAGGCGAAGGCCAGGACAATGAACAGGATCAGGGTGGTCACGGCGGCACAGGGCTCCCAAGGGACGAAAGCGTCGGCCGCATCCATAGCATAAGCGCCCCGGACGATGCCCCATTCCAACCGTTGCGTTCCGGCCCTATCGTGGGAGCCGATCCCACCCGCCTGCCAGAGCCCTGCCCATGGACCGTATCGACGCGATGAGGGTGTTCGTGGCCGCCGTGGACGAGGGCAGCCTGGCCGGCGCCGCCCGCCGCATGCGCCGCTCGGCCGCGGCCGTCAGCCGGGCCATCGCCTTCCTGGAAGGGCACGTGGGCACGGCCCTGCTGCACCGGACCACACGGTCCCTGCACCTGAGCGAAGCGGGGGAGCGGTATGCCGCTGCCTGCCGCCGCGTGCTGGCCGAACTGGACGAGGCCGACATGCTGGCCGCCGGCGAACGTTCGGCCCCGCGCGGCCTGCTGACCGTCACCGCCCCGGTGGCGGCGGGGGAGAATGTGCTGGGCCCCATCCTGGCGGGCTTTATGGACGCCTATCCCGATGTCTCCGTCCGCCTGAACATGATCGACCACCCGGTCAGCCTGATCGATGAGGGCATGGACCTGGCCCTGCGCATCTCCCACCTGGCGGACTCGGCGCTGGTCGCTACCCGGGTGGGGGAGGTGCGGCGGGTGGTGGCGGCAGCCCCCCGCTACCTGGAAAGCCACCCGGTCATCGAACAGCCGTCGGACCTGGCCCGCCACGCCATCGTGGCGATGACCCATTTCGGGCTGGAGACATGGAGCTTCCCACCGGCGCCCGGGTCGGCGGTGCCCCGCACCGTCAGCTTCACCCCCCGCCTGGTGGTCAACACCATACGCGCGGCGGCCACGGCGGCGGTGGAGGGGCGGGGCGTGACCCGCCTGTTCTCCTACCACATCGCGGCGGAGCTGGCGGCCGGCAGCCTGAAAGTCATCCTGGACCAGGATGAGCATGATCCGGTGCCGGTGCACCTGATCGCGCCGCCGGGGCGCCTGTCCGTGCCCAAGGTGCGCGCCTTCGTCGATTATGCCGTGCCGCGTCTGCGGGCCCATTTCGCCCAGCTGTGCCCGCCTCCCCTCAAGTCCCTTTAAACACGGTACTCTTCCGCGCGGCGCAAAAATGTCTGCCGCCGGCCGGGCGTTCACCCGCAACCAGGCGGGGCGCATCTTTCGGGTCATCCACAGGGCAACGTCGTCGACAAGGACGATCGCCCGCAACCGATCCCGAAGGAGTTCCCGTCATGAGCACCACTGGAAAAGTCGCCATCGTCACCGGCGCCTCACAGGGCATCGGCGCCGCCACCGTCGCCGGCCTCATCGCCCAGGGCTACCGTGTCGTCGCCACCTCACGCACCATCCAGCCTTCGCAGAATCCGAACGTGGCCACCGTGGCCGGCGACATCGGCAGCCGTGAAACGGCGGAACGCGTGGTCGCCACGGCGCTGGAGCGCTTCGGCCGCATCGACAGCCTGGTCAACAACGCCGGCATCTTCATCGCCAAGCCCTACACCGACTACACGGACGAGGACTACGCCCGCGTCCTGTCCACCAACCTGAACGGCTTCCACCACATCACCCAGCTGGTCATCGCCCAGCTGCTGAAGCAGGGCAAGGGCGGCCATGTGGTGCAGGTCACCACCAGCCTGGTGGACCACGCCAATTCCGGCGTCCCCTCGGTCCTGGCCTCGCTGACCAAGGGCGGGCTGAACGCGGCCACCAAGTCGCTGGCCATCGAGTTCGCCAGCCGGGGCATCCGCGTCAATGCCGTCTCCCCCGGCATCATCAAGACCCCGATGCACGACCCGTCCACCCACGAGTGGCTGGGCAAGCAGCACCCGGTGGGCCGCATGGGGGAGATGGCCGACATCGTGAACGCCATCCTCTACCTGGATAACGCCCCCTTCGTGACGGGCGAGATCCTGCACGTCGATGGCGGCCAAAGCGCTGGTCACTAATCCCGAACACCGAATACTCAAAGGTGGGAGAGCCGTCATGCCTGTCGTCACCATCCAGATCACCCGCGAAGGCACCACGCCCGGCGCCGACGCCACCACGGCGGAACAGAAGGCCGCCCTGATCAAGGGCGCCAGCGAGCTGATGCTGCAGGTCCTGGGCAAGCCGCTGGACAGCACCTTCGTCGTCATCGAGGAGGTGCCGCTGGAAAACTGGGGCTGGGGCGGCCTGCCCGTGCCGGAGTACCGCCGGCGCAAGGCGGCCATCGCCTGACCGCGCCCTGATCGCGGGAAACCGGGGATGCTAATTAATGCATCCCCGGTATATCTTTCATCAGCTGTTCCGGATAGGAGACATCCCATGTCCACCCCCGCCGCCGCAGGCCGCCTGCTGGACCTGCTGAAGATCGACATTCCCCTCATCCAGGCCCCCATGGCCGGCGTCTCCACTCCGCCCATGGCGGCGGCGGTGTCGGGGGCGGGCGCCCTGGGGTCCCTGGGCTTGGGCGCCAGCACGCCCGACCAGGCCCGCGCCATGATCCGCGCGGTGCGGGAGCGGACCAGCCGCCCCTTCGGCGTCAACCTGTTCGTCCACCAGCCGGCCCAGCGCGACGCCGCGCGAGAGGCCGCCTGGATCGACCATCTGCGGCCGCTGTTCGACCGCTTCGGCGCCACCCCGCCGGCCGAACTGCGGGAGATATACCCCACCTTCCGCACCGATGACGCCATGCTGGCCATGCTGCTGGAGGAGCGGCCGGCCGTGGTCAGCTTCCATTTCGGCCTGCCGGACGCCGGCCGCATCCGCGCCCTGCGCGCCGCCGGCATCACCCTGGTCGCCAGCGCCACCAGCCTGGACGAGGCGCGGCAGGCGGTGGCGGCGGGCATGGACGCGGTGGTGGCCCAGGGTTATGAGGCCGGCGGCCATCGCGGCGTGTTCGATCCGGACGCCGCGGACGACCGGCTGGGCACCCTGGCCCTCACCCGTCTGCTGGCGCGCGACCTGGCCGTGCCCGTCATCGCCGCCGGCGGCATCATGGACGGCGCCGGCATCGCCGCCGTCCTGGCCCTGGGTGCCGGCGCGGCGCAGTTGGGCACCGCCTTCGTCGGCGCCGACGAATCGGCTGCCGACGCCGGCTATCGCGCCGCGTTGAAGGGCCCGGCGGCCCACCACACCACCATGACCCGCGCCATTTCCGGCCGGCCGGCGCGCAGCCTGGCTAATGCCTTCACCCGCATCGGCGACAGCCTGCCACCGGACGCGGTGCCGGCCTACCCGGTGACCTACGACGCCGGCAAGGCCCTGAACGCCGCCGCCAAGGCCGCCGGCGACACCGGCTATGGCGCGCAATGGGCCGGCCAGGGCGCCCCGCTGGCCCGCTTCCTGCCGGCGGCCCAGATCGTCGCCGAACTGGCGGCGGAACTGGCCTACGCCCGCCGCCACGGCTGAGGCGCCGTCCCCGCCGCCCTCACGTTTCCAGTAAGCGCCCCCTCAGACCGGGCCAAGGCTCGCATCCGAGGGGGTATTCTTTTTCATTAAAATCGCATGCGATCTAATCGGATGCATTGACAATGAGCGCTAACCGGATCATCTTCCGGCCATCCGATTAGATCGGACACGATTAAAAAGCCCCTGCCCGCCTTTCACCCCATCCTGAAGGAACCCGGATCATGAGCCAGATCGACACCGTCCTGTACACCGGCAAGACCCACACCCAGGGCGGCCGCAACGGCCACGCCCGCAGCAGCGACGGCCAGCTGGACGTCACCCTGTCGCCCCCCGGCTCCGGCCGTCCCGGCACCAACCCGGAACAGTTGTTCGCCGCCGGCTGGTCCGCCTGTTTCATCGGCGCCATGAACCGCGCCGCCCAACTGCTGAAGGTCAGCCTGCCGGCCGAGACCGCCGTGGATGCGGAGGTCGACCTGGGCAAGGGCGGCGACGCCTTTTTCCTGCAGGCCCGCCTGACCATCAGCCTGCCCGGCCTGGACCGCGCCGTGGCAAGCCAAGTGATCGAGCAAGCCCACCAGCTCTGCCCCTACTCCAAGGCCACCCGCGGCAACATCGACGTGGAATTGCGCCTGGCGTGAGGGCTGACAGCGTCAAAGAAAAGCGCCCCGGGATCGCGCGTCCCGGGGCGGTTGGGGTGGGCCGGTGTGGCCGATGTCCGCCCCCATCGCCATGCGCATTCGTTCCAGGACCGTCAGGTTGGTCAGTCCAGTTCCCGCTGAGCCGCCATCCACAGCGGGCTCAATACCGCCCCGGAGCCTGTCCCGGGATGTCTTTGACGACATCAATGGTCATGGTCATTTGCGGATGGAAATCGCATGTCACGTCAATATGCCCCGCCTCGGCGAAATCCTGCGTCCTCTCCTGTCCCTGACGTTGGGTATCAAGGCTCCAGGTCCGTCCGGCAGCGCGCAAGGTAAGCCGGTGCGGCATGCCATCCTCATTACGGAACACGACAGTATCGCCCTGAACAATTTGCAGATGGGTGGGCGCCAAGGCCCGGTCCTTCTCGATCACCACGATGGTGGCGGCCTGACCGTGGCCAGCGACAAACACGGTGGTCATGCCAACGGCCATGACCAAGGCGAAGAAGGCTTTGTGACTCGGCATAATGCATCCCAGGTTAATTGTTGCGGCCCTGACCGGACCACATGGAAGCTTTACCGACGACGGGCAGCTTCGGATGCACGGTGACGTAACGAAAAATGACATTGAAAGATTTATATCCAGCGGCCGAGCTGGGCGCGTAATTGCCTATCCTGAAAGATATATTATAGTTGGCTATCCATTGATGCGCCGGAAATGCTCAGCCCATGCCACAGTCTTCCAGCGCTCAGGCGATTGATGAGGCATCGGCCGTCACGGCCCTGCTTTTGTCTACGGCCACGGGCGACCGTGCCGCCTTCGGGGCCCTTTACCAGGCGGCCGCGCCGATCCTTTACGGCATTTGCCTGCGCTTGACGCGTGATCGCGACCGGGCGACGGACCTGCTCCAGGACGTGTTCGTTCGCATCTGGCAAAAGGCGCCGCTGTTCGATCCCACGCGCGGCAGCGCTTTCGCTTGGATGGCCGTACTCACCCGGAACCATGTCCTGTCGCTCTTGGATAAACCCATCGGCGACACAATGTCCCTGGACGACGAGGCCGTTCTGGCGGCCGTTGATGGCCGGCTGGCCCAACAGCCGGATCCCGAACTGGCTTTGGACCTGGAGCGCTGCCTCGGGTTGCTGACGGAACGGTCGCGACGACTGGTGCTATTGACGTATCTTCAGGGTTTGACGTTCGAAGAACTGGCTGAGCGTGTCGGCGCGCCCTTGGGATCGGTCAAAAGCTGGGTCCGTCGCGCCGTGCTGAAGCTCAAGGAGTGTTTGGCGTGAAAAGCGCGGATGTCGATATCGCCGACTATCTGTTGGGTGTGATGCGGGGTGACCGCCGGTCGCGCCTATCCCGGATGGCCGCCCAGGATATGGCGCAGATCGAATCGCGACTGGGGGCCCTGGATTTGGCTTTGGCGGAGGCGCCACCCGCCGATTTGTTGGATACCATCCTCGCCCGCATCGACCGTGAGGCGGCGGACCAGGCGGCAGCGCCCGGAACCGACACCGTGCGTCACCAAGATGGCGTCTGGCTGGCGCTATCACCGGGAGTCCGATCCAAGCTTCTGCGCGTGGACGCGCGTACGGGACGCCGCACCATGCTCATCCGCATGGAACCGGGCGCGCCCTATCAGTCCCATGCCCATATCGGTGGCGATGAGGAATGCCTGGTGATTGAAGGCGACCTGCGTTTCGGCGAGCTTAATCTGGAGGCTGGCGATTTCCATGTCGCACGGCACACGACTTGGCACGCCACCGCTGTCAGCCAAACAGGCTGCCTTTTGCTGGTGTCCGTCGGCTGACCTGTTTCCCTATTGGTCGTCAGGCCGGTCGGGGGCGGTGGAAAGCCGTCCGGTGGCGGAAGGGTTGGTCGCGTCCAGCCCGACGCGGCCTAGCGGCCTCCTCGCCGCCACGGCGAGAAGGCCGGCACTCGGTAGCACGGCGATAGGCTTAGTGCTCAATATCGCGATGCAGCGGGGCCAATTCGGCCAATAGCTTGTTCTGGGCGCTGAACGGGACCTTGTGCTTATCCATAGCATCCTGCAGGTCTTCCACCAGGGCGTTGAAATGCTCCCGCGTGATGGGCGGCAAGCCCTGGTGGGCGGATTTCATGTCCAAGCCTTTGTATTGGCATGGCCCGCCAAGAGCCTGGCAAAATTGGTCAACCAGCTGCGCCTTGACGCGCGTCTGGTTGGCCTTTTCAAAAAAGGGCCGCGTCCGGGGGTCTGCCAACAGGTTGGCCATGAAATCCTCCATGAGGCTTTGCAGGCCGGCCTTGCCCCCGAATGCCTGGAAGGTGGCCTCGTCGGCCCGGGCCGTGGGGCCGGTCACAACGCTGGTAAGGGACAGGGCGAGACACAGGATGGCCATGGGCTTGGCCAGGCGCGCGGGATGGCTCATTTGAATTTCCTTTTGGGTGACGGTTCTCAGAATCCGACCTGAAGTGACAGGTAGGCCGCGTTCTGATGGTCGCGGATGACGATGTTGCCCAGCGGCGCGAAGGCCAGGGTCAGCGAGACGTTCTTGGTGGGAACCCAAGCCACGAACAGGTCGTACCAATCGTCCTCATGGGCGATGGCCAGGTTATCGGGCTTTTTGCGATACTCGGCGCCCACCAGGAAGTTGCGCGACAGAAGGTAGGCGACGCTGCCTTCCGGTTCGACGTGGTAGTCGTCGTCCTTGCCGCCGAAGCCGAGAATGCCGATCTGGTTGGCCTTGGTGAACCGCACGGTGGCGTCCACCAGCAGGCTTTGGGCCAGGAAAAGCTTGGTGGCCGAGACATAGAAGTCCGTGCCGCTGTCGTGGCGGGCACCGATCGCCCGCAGGATGGCGCCCCTGTCGTTATGCTTGTATTGCAGACCGACGGCAACCTGCGGCAGCCAACTGTCTTGATCCAGAATGGCGTCGCCGACCACGCGGACCTTGGCGCCGACAATGTTCTGGTTGAACGTGTATCCCTTGCCCAACCCCAACAGGCCGCCGACGTCCTCCGTATCGAAGGACTGGCGCGCGAAGGACAGCTCCACGCGGTCGTATAGCCCGACCATGGCCCCATAGGCGTTGAGGTTATAGCTGCCTGATTGCACCCGCGTGTAGAAGGCATTGGGCCGGACCTGATCGCCCGTGTCATAGCCCCCGATGAGGGCCCAGGGCGTCAGACCGCCGCCGGCCGCTCCTTCAAGCTGGGTCACGCCGCCAGTTGCCGTCAACTTGCCGCCGGCACCTATGTCGGATGCGGCCATCGCCGGCAGGCCGCATGCCAGCATCCCCCCCAACAAGGTGATTAATAAACGGAACTTCATCGGAGCAGGCTCCCTGGTGTTGCGGTGGTTTCCTGCCCATACGCCTGTGCCGGTTGATTGGATGCAGCACGTGCGCATCCAAAAGTGCCCGCGCGCCGTAATGGTGTGGAACGAGGCCTCCTTGCGCCGAAGGGCATTCCAGGGGGCGGACGACGAAGAAACGGATCGCGAAGGGGCCGACTGATGGGGAACGACGCGGTGGCGGCATCCCGCCACCCCAATCCCGGTGACGGGGGCGGCATGACACCGAGGGACCTGGCGGCCGGGGGTGCGCTGGACGCGCTGATCAGGCAGGTCGCCGGTGGCGATCGCGTGGCCCTGCGGCACCTATATGAACGGGAATCCCCCCGCCTGTACGGCCTGGCCCTCCGCATCGTGCGCCGCCCGGATGCGGCGGCCGATGCCGTGCAGGACGCCTTTGTGCAGATCTGGAGGAACGCCGCCAGCTTCAGCCCGACCATGGGCTCGGGCGGCGGCTGGATGGCCTCCATCGTGCGCTACCGCGCGCTGGACATGGCCAGGCGCCTGGGACGCGAGACCTTGACGGATGCCATCCCCGACAGCGTCGATGAAAGCCCCAGCCCCCTGGAGCATCTGGAAACCGCCCGTGATGCCGTACGGTTGCGGCGCTGTCTGGAACGCCTGGATGACAAGGGCCGCCGCGCCATCACCCTGGCTTTCATCAACGGCCTGTCCCACGCGCAGGTGGCCGAGCACCTGGCCACTCCCCTGGGAACGGTCAAGTCATGGATAAGGCGCGGGCTCGCTTCGTTGAAGGAGTGTTTGGCGGCATGATTCCGGACGATTTTGACGAACTGGATCTTCTGGCCGGCGAATATGTGCTGGGCACCTTGGGCGCCCAGCAGGCCAAGGTGGTGGCGGAGGCCCTGCCTGGCCACGGCGCCTTGCGCTACGCGGTGGCCGATTGGGAAAGGCGGCTGGCCCCCTTGCTGGCGGCGGTGCCGGCTGTACCGCCGCCCCCGACGCTCTGGCGGAGAATTGAAGCGCAGCTTCCAGCAGCGGCAGGATCCGGATGGCGGGCCTGGCTGAGACGGCAGTGGGACGCCCCCCCTGTCTGGCGGTGGATGACCGCGGGCGCCGTCGCCGGACTGCTGACCATAACATTGACCATACCGGCAGCCTTGCGTGAAGACGGTCCCCGCTACATGGCGATTTTGACGGCCGTCGGCGATGGCCGCGCCGGCTGGCTGGTGGAAGGCAGGGGGCGGGTGCTGGAGCCGGTGGCCTTGGCGGGCGTGACCACGCCATCCGACCGGGATCTCGAATTATGGCTGATCGCCGACGGCGCCCCCCCGCAGCCGGTAGGACTGATAGCACCAGGGCGAGTCCTACCGATCGCCGCCAAAGTCCTGGCCAGCGGCAAGCTGGTTTTGGCCATCAGCCTGGAGCCCAAGGGCGGCTCGCCAACGGGCGCACCCACGGGGCCGGTCCTATATTCCGGTGCCATGCGCCGCCTCCGATGAGAAGCGGCGCCCCGCCTATTTGCCCGCGGTGCCGGGTGCCACGGTGACGATCACTTCCATCGTGCTGTGGAGATCGCAGCCAACGACGATCACCCCCGACTGGGTGAAAACCTGGGATCGCTCCTCGCCGGGGCGCTCAAGATCAAGGTCAAATTGAAATGCCGGCGTGTGGGAAACGACCTGGTGCGGCACCGTATCCTCGTTCCGGAAAATAACCGTGTCGCCTGTGGCGATCTCGATCTTGCTCGGCACGAAGGCGTGGTTCTTCTGCGTCACGACCACGGTGGCCGCCTGGGCCGTCCCCAAGCCCAAGCTCAAAGTCCAAACAACGGCGATAAGATGGCGCATGGCGTGTCTCCCGGAATCTGCCCGCTACGGATTGGCGTCCTAAGACTTACGCCCGGCCAGGCCTGGTGGATGCAGGCCGCATGACAAAAATCGCGCGTCAGCCTGCCAGCTCCGGCCCCATGCCGTGAGCGCCAACTTCCCCGGCGCTCACACAATGAGTATGGCGGCGAAGAACCGGTCTCGGAGACCCAGACCCATAGCGTGAAGCCCCGATTCTCACGCTATGGGTCAAAGATTCTCGTTTTATGGGTCAGCTCACAAAGCTACTGGATCACACGTCCAGGTTCGCCACCTTCAGCGCGTTTTCCTGGATGAAGTCGCGGCGGGGTTCGACGATGTCGCCCATGAGGGTAGAGAACACCTCTTCCGCCTCGTCCACGTGGGTGACCTTGACCTGCAGCAGCGAGCGGATCTTGGGGTCCAGCGTGGTTTCCCACAGCTGGTCCGGGTTCATCTCGCCCAGGCCCTTGTAGCGCTGGATGGCCAGGCCCTGGCGGCCCTGTTCCAGCACCGCGTCCATCAGGCCGGTGGGGCCGACGATGGTGCGGGTGGTGCGGCCGCGGTAGGTCAGGGTGGCGGCGTCGGTGAAGACCGTCTTCAGGAAGTCGGCCATGGCGTCCAGGCGGCGGGCCTCCACACTCTTCAGCACGTCGGCGTCCAGGATGTGGCGGTGGGTGACGCCGCGGCTGGTGCGGAACAGCATGAGGCCGCCCTCGCGCGCGCGCTCACCCTGCCAGGCGCCCACGCCCACGGTGGCGCCCTCGCCGGCATTGCCGGCCGCCTGGGCGGCCTGGGCCTCGATGCGGTTCAGGCGGTCCGCCACCACGCGGGCCAGTTCATCGGCCCGCGTGTCGTCGGTCAGCAGGGTCATGGACAGGGCGCCGGCCACGGCCGCCTGCTCCACCACGGAGGCATTGCCCACCTTGCGGGTCAGGGCCTGCAACTGGTGGCGGGCGGAGCGCGCCTGCTCCACCACGTCGCGCAGCTCCCCGCCCAGGCGCTCGCTGCCGTCCGCGGCCTTGAGGGTGACGTCCTCCAGCCCCTGGCCGATCAGGTAATCGTCCAGCGCCCGGTCGTCCTTCAGGTAACGTTCCTTGGCCGTGCCGCGCTTCACGCGGTACAGCGGCGGCTGGGCGATGTAGAGATAGCCGCGCTCGATCAGCTCGGGCATCTGGCGGTAGAAGAAGGTCAGCAGCAGGGTGCGGATGTGCGCGCCGTCCACGTCGGCGTCGGTCATGATGATGACCTTGTGATAGCGCGCCTTTTCCGCGTTGAACTCCTCACGCCCGATGCCGGTGCCCAGCGCGGCGATCAGGGTGCCGATCTCGGCCGAGGACAGCATCTTGTCGAAGCGCGCGCGCTCCACGTTCAGGATCTTGCCGCGCAGGGGCAGGATGGCCTGGAACTGGCGCGAGCGGCCCTGCTTGGCGGAGCCGCCGGCCGAGTCACCCTCGACCAGGAACAGTTCGCTCAAGGCCGGGTCCCGTTCCTGGCAGTCCGCCAGCTTGCCGGGCAGCGAGGCCATGTCCAAGGCGCCCTTGCGCCGCGTCAGTTCACGCGCCTTGCGCGCGGCCTCGCGCGCGGCGGCGGCCTCGACCACCTTGCCGATGATGCGCTTGGCGTCGCCCGGATGCTCTTCCAGCCAGGTCGCCAGGGCGTCGGCCACCACCGCCTCCACCACCGGGCGGACTTCGGAGGAGACCAGCTTGTCCTTGGTCTGGCTGGAGAACTTGGGGTCGGGCACCTTCACCGACAGCACGCAGGTCAGGCCCTCGCGCATGTCGTCGCCGGAGAGGTTCACCTTCTCCTTCTTCGCGATGCCGCTCTCGTTGGCGTAGTTGTTCAGCGTGCGGGTCAGCGCCGCGCGGAAGCCGGCCAGATGGGTGCCGCCGTCACGCTGCGGGATGTTGTTGGTGAAGCACAGCGTGCTCTCGTGATAGCTGTCGTTCCATTGCAGCGCCACTTCCACGCCGATGGTGCCGCCCAGGTCGCTCTGCCGCTCGGCACGCAGCGCGATGCCCGGCTTGTGCAGCGGCGTCTTGGACCGGTCCAGCCACTGCACGAAGGCCTCCAGCCCGCCTTCGTAATGCAGCTCGCACGACTTGGGCTCCACGCCCCGCGCGTCGGTCAGGAACAGGGTGACGCCGGAGTTCAGGAAGGCCAGTTCGCGCAGGCGGTGTTCCAGCGTCTGGTAATCGAATTCGGTCTTGGTGAAGGTGGCCTTGGACGGCAGGAAGGTGACCTCCGTCCCGGACAGCGGACGGCCGTCCGCCTTCAGCGGGGCGACGCCGGTGTTGGCCAGCGGCGCCTGGGCCTCGCCATGGGCGAAGCGCATCTCCCACACCCGGCCCTGGCGCCAGATGCGCAGGTCCAGGATTTCCGACAGGGCGTTGACCACGGACACGCCCACACCGTGCAGGCCGCCGGAGACCTTGTAGCTGTTCTGGTCGAACTTACCGCCGGCGTGCAGCTGGGTCATGATGACCTCGGCCGCCGACACGCCTTCCTCCGCATGGATGTCCACGGGGATGCCGCGGCCGTCGTCGCGCACGGTGCAGGAGCCGTCGGGATTCAGGATGACGTCCACCCGCGTGCAATAGCCGGCCAGCGCCTCGTCGATGGCATTGTCCACGACCTCGTACACCATGTGGTGCAGGCCGGAACCATCGTCGGTGTCGCCGATGTACATGCCGGGACGCTTGCGCACCGCATCAAGGCCTTTCAGCACTTTGATGGAGCTGGCGCCGTAATCCTCGGCGGCGGAGTCGGGGGTCGTCAGAGCTTCTTGTGCCATGGATACACTCTACCAGATATCGCGTCGCCCAGGGGCAAAACCGTCATAACCAAGGGGGATCGCAGCCCCCCATTCCGCGGACTCTCGAAAGCGCCAGGGGCCTATCCGGCGCCCACCACCACGCCGCCGCCGGTTTCGTCCGGGACCACCCGGACGTGGTTGGCGGCGGCCCCCAGCTCGGCGAAGGTGGCGGCGTCGGTCCCCGTCATCCACGCCTGGGACCCGGTGGCCAGCACCTCCTGGAACAGGGCGGTGCGGCGCTCCGCGTCCAGATGGGCCGCCACCTCGTCCAGCAGCAGCAGGGGCGGCGCCGCCCCCTCCGCCGCCATCAGCCGGGCGTTGGCCAGGACGATGGCGATCAGCAGGGCCTTCTGCTCCCCGGTGGAGCCCAGCTCCGCCGGCATGCCCTTGGCCAGGTAGGTCACGGCCAGGTCGCTGCGGTGAGGGCCCACCGTGGTGGTGCCGGCGTGCGCGTCGATGCGCCGCGCCTCCGCCAAAGCCCGGCGCAGCGTGTCCTCCGCCTCCACCGCCGGCCGGTCGGCCAGCCAGCCGTCCAGGGTGCCGGTCAGGGCCAGGCCCGGCGCCGGGAAGGGTCCCACACCCCGGCGGCAGGCGGCGGCAAGGCGGGCGGTCACGTCGCGGCGGGCGGCGGCCACGGCGATGCCGTTGGTCGCCATCTGATCCTCCAGCACCGTCAGCCAGGACGGGTCACCCCCCTCGCGCAGCAGGCGTATGCGGTCGCGCATGGCCTGTTCGAAGCGGCTGAGGTGGCCGGCATGCTCGGGATGGAAACCGAACACCAGCCGGTCCAGGAAGCGGCGGCGGCCGGCCGCCCCCTCCACGAACAGGCGGTCCATCTGCGGCGTCAGCCAGACGCAGGAAACATATTGGGCCAGCGCCATCTGGCTTTTGGCCGGGCGGCCGTCGATGTGCACCACGCGGCGCTCGCTGCCCGGCGCACCGTTGGGATCGCGGCCGGTGCCGATCTCCACGGCACCCAGCGGCGTCTGCACCTCCGCCGCCACCGCCCAGCCCGGCGTCTCCCAGGTTTCGCCCGGGGCCTGCAGCCGTTCCACATCCCCCAGCTTGGCGCGGCGCAGGCCGCGACCGGGGGCGAGGAAGCTGACCGCCTCCAGCAGGTTGGTCTTGCCGGCGCCATTGGGGCCGGTCAGCGCCACCGGCCGCCGGTCCAGCGTCAGGCGGGCCTGGGCGTAGGAGCGGAAGCGGGTGACGGTCAGGCGCGTGACGGCCAGCGCGGCGAATGGCGCGCGCGCCGCCCCATGCTCATGAGGGGTGCCCTCCGGCTTCCCCGTCAGGGGCGGCTCTTCTGTGGACATGGCGCCCATATTGGCCAGCAACCGCTACCGCCGCCCCGGGGGACCCCAGGACCTCAAACGCGCATCGGCATGAGGACGTAGAGGGCCGAACCGTCGGCCACGTCGCGCACCACGGTGGGCGAGCCGGCATCGGCCAGGGTGAAGCGCACGCCCTCGCCCTCGATCTGCTGGGTGATGTCCAGCAGGTAGCGGCTGTTGAAGCCGATCTCGAGCGCGGTGTTGTCGTAGCTGACCTCGATCTCCTCCGTGGCCGACCCCGCCTCGGGGCTGGAGGCGGACAGGGTCAGGATGCCGCGGTCCAGGCTGAGCTTCACCGCCCGGCTCTTTTCCGTGGAGATGGTGGCGACGCGATCGACGGCGGCGGCGAACTGGCCGGCGTTGACCTCCATCACCTTGTCGTTGCCCGTGGGGATGACACGCTCATAATCCGGGAAGGTGCCGTCGATCAGCTTGCTGGTCAGCACGATGCTGTCGAAGGCGAAGCGCACCTTGGTGTCGGACAGCTGCACCTCGATGCGGTCGGCCGCCTCGTCCAGCAGCTTGCGCACCTCGATCACGGTCTTGCGCGGAATGATGACGCCGGGGATGCCGCCGGCGCCGTCGGGCAGGGCCATCTCCACCCGGGCCAAGCGGTGGCCGTCGGTGGCCACGGCGCGCAGCACGGGGATTTCGGCGGCACCGGTCTTGGCCTTGGAGGCGTGCAGGTAGATGCCGTTCAGGTAGTAGCGCGTCTCCTCGGTGGAGATGGCGAACTTGGTGCGGTCCACCAGCATCTTCAGGTCGCTGGCCGACAGGCTGAAGCGGTGGCCGGTGTCGCCGCCGGCCATGACGGGGAAATCCTCCACCGGCAGGGCGCCCAGGCGGAACTGCGACCGGCCGGATCGCAGGGTCAGCGTGTCGGCGGTGAAGTCCAGTTCCACCTGGCTGCCATCCGGCAGCTTGCGGGCGATGTCGTACAGGGTGTGGGCGGGGGCCGTGGCGGAACCGGGACGCGCGATGTCGGCCGGCACGGATTCCACAATCTCCAGATCCATGTCGGTGGCGGTCAGCGCCAGCTCACCGTTTTCCGCCTTCAGCAGGACGTTGGACAGGATCGGAATGGTGTTCCGACGCTCCACCACGCTCTGAACATGACCGAGAGACCGGAGCAAAGCCGCGCGTTCGATGGTGATCTTCATGCCGTTCCGCTTGTGCTGACCCGTCGCCCCTGTGAGGCGCGGCGATTGTTTGCCTTGAATCCCCCGAGGCCCCCCCACAGGGCCTGGAAAAAGGGGTGGTCACCATAGCACAAGCCCCGCGCGGCGACAGCGTTTTCGACCGATTCCAGAGCCATTCGGAAGGCCGAGTCGCCGCCTGTCCGAAAGGGGGATCATCCGCCCGCGTATCGCACGTCCAGCCCGCCCGAAAGGTGGCGCAGGCGGTCCAGCACGACCCGCCGTTCCGCCTTGGTGAGGCGGCCCAGCGGCACCAGTTCCACCTCCCACACCGGCTGGCCTTTGGCGGCCAGGCGGCGATGGGTCCAGGTCGCCGCCACCCGCCCCTGGCGCAGCACCACGGCCGAGATCCAGCCGGCCTGGCGGTAGATGGCGGTACGATGCCTGTCGTCCACCACCTGGGCGGTATCGGCGTGGGCCAGCAGCCAGGGATCGAACAGGGGCAGCACCGCCAGGTGGCCGGCCGGCATCTCCGCCTGCCGCAATGCGTCCTCGTCCCGGCCCAGGGCATAGGCCGGACGGCCGTGCAGTTCCACCGCCAGCAGGTCGCCAGCCAGATCCTGGAAGGCCTGGCGGCAGGGGCCGGCGGGAATGCCGGCGAACTTGCGGAAATCGGACGGCGTTGCCGGACCATAGGCCGCCAGATAGCGGCGCAGGAAATTCGCCACACCATGCGCGCTGTCCGCCGGCGCCACGGGCGCCTGGCCCAGCCAGGCGGGCAGGCCCACGAAGGCGGCCTCGTTATCGTCGGGACGCGGGGGGCCGTGGCATAGATGGCCCAGGGCGCAGGCCAGCTTCAGCACCCCGCCCCAGCTGTGCTCCAGCCAGGGCCGGGCCCAGTCGCCCAGCTGCGGCGCCAGGCGGCGGGACAGGTCCATGCGGCTGTGCGGCCCGTCGGCCAGGGCCTGGACCACGGCGTCGATCAGCACCGCCACCCGGTCGGGGGGCAGGCCCTCGCGGCTGTACCACGCGTGGTACTCCGGCTGTTTCAGGCGGCGCAGGGCCAGAAGATCGCCCAGGCCGGCCGTGGGCACCAGGTGCAGGGTGGAGCGCTGGGCCCACAGCTTGACCAGACTGCGGCTGTCATGGAGGGCCCCGGCCACCTCGGCGTCGGCCAGGGCAGCGGTGCGTGCCCGCAATTGCAGGATGGCGGCGGACTGCACCTGGGCCTGGGCGCCCAGCAGCGTGCGGGCCGCCGTGAGCATGTCGGGCGCCGGGGCCAGCAGATGCTGGCGGTCCAGGCGGAAGGCCAGCGCCTGGGGCAGTGAGATCGCCAGGGGGGAGGTCAGGATGGCGCCCCGATCAAGGAAGGGAACAGATCGGGTACATTAGGGCGGGGCCTGACTGTTCCGTCAAGCCACCCCTCAGCCTTCGAGCATGCGCCGCAGCAGTTCCACGTCTTCGGAGAAGGTCGGGTCGGTGGCGCACAGCTCTTCCACCTTGCGCACGGCGTGCATCACGGTGGTGTGGTCGCGGTCGCCGAACTTGCGGCCGATCTCGGGCAGGGAGCGGGCGGTCAGCTGCTTGGACAGGTACATCGCCACCTGACGCGGGCGGGCGACGGCGCGGGCGCGGCGGGCGGAGCTCATGTCCGCCAGGCGGATGTTGTAATGCTCCGCCACCTTCTTCTGGATTTCCTCGATGGTCACCCGGCGGTTGCTGGCGCGCAGCAGGTCGTGCAGCACTTCCTGGCTGCTTTCCAGGGTGATGGCGCGGCCCACCAGCTCGGCATGCGCCACGATGCGGTTGAGGGCGCCTTCCAGCTCACGCACGTTGGACGTGATCTTGTGGGCCAGGAACTCCAGCACCTTCTGCGGAATTTGCACCCGCATCTGCTCGCCCTTGGACTGCAGGATGCCCAGGCGCAGCTCGTACGTCGTCGGGTGGATGTCGGCCACCAAGCCCCAGCCGAGGCGGGAGCGCAGGCGCTCCTCCATACCCTCCAGGTCGGACGGGCTCTTGTCGGCGGAAATGATGACCTGGCGGTTCTGATCCACCAGGGCGTTGAAGGTGTGGAAGAATTCTTCCTGGGTGCTGTCCTTGCCGCTGATGAACTGCACGTCGTCGATCATCAGCACGTCGACGGAGCGGAACTGCTCCTTGAACGCCATGGTGTCCTTGTACCGAAGCGCCCGGATGAACTGGTACATGAACTTTTCCGCCGACAGGTAGATCACCCGGCGGGCGGGGTCCTTCTTGCGGATGTGCCAGGCGATGGCGTGCATCAGGTGGGTCTTGCCCAGGCCCACGCCGCCATACAGGAACAGCGGGTTGAAGGTGACGGCGTTGGCGTCGGCCACGCGGCGGGCGGCGGCGAACGCCAGCTCGTTGGGCTTGCCCACCACGAAATTCTCGAAAGTGAAGCGCGGGTCCAGCAGGGCAGAGACATCGTCGCGCTCCTCCCCCAAGCCATTGCCGGCGATGAAGGCGGGCAGGGCCGGCGCCTCGGCCGCCCCGTTCAGGCCGCCATGCAAGCCACCGTTGAGGGACGCGGACGACTGGACCTCATCATATGTGGGCAGGTGATCGATGCCGGTTTCCGCCAGCGGCCCGGCATCGGCAGTGGCGTTGGCGGCGGCGCGCGGGCCGGTGGTCAGGGCGCCGCCGAGCGAGGCGTCGTTGCGCGGGGGGGCCACGACGATTTCCACGGACTGGACGCCGGGATTCTCGCCCGACCACAGGGCGCGGATGCGATCGGCGTAATGGGTGCGGATCCAGTCGCGCATGAAGCGCGTGGGCACGACAATGCGCACCTGGCCGCCGATGAAATCCTCAACGGTCAGCGGCTTCAGCCAGCTGCGATACGCGGTTTCACCCACCTCGTCCTTCAGGCGCCCGCTGATGCGCGCCCATTGCTGATCCAGAGATGCCTGAACCGACATTCCCGCTTCGCTCCTGCCCCAACGCCTTCCGGACCCGGACAATCAAATAAGACGACACCGGCCAACGACAGCCGGCCTGACAACCGGATCAAATCGGACCGGAACCTTATGCCGGGAAAGCCCGGTTCCCCCATGAGACAGGTCATCCCGGGATGCATCACCCCGGCAGGCGCCTCATGAAGGCCGGAGGTCCGGGCGACGAGCCTGGAGCCGAACGAAGGCACGGGAGCCGGCCGGACAGCCGGCACGACGGATGATGATGGATAAAGGCGGCGGACCATCCAAGGCCCCACCCTTTCCAACGCCGCCCTAACCCCGCTTCGTCAGCCCCTGTCGTCGGCCCTGTCCCGGCTGGTTCCGTGACCACCTTTCCTCCCACCGGAACGTTTGCCGGCACCGGGCTTGAGGCATCGCCCCGCCCCGTCCGGCACCATTCCGCTGAAATACCAGGCAGACCAAAACCCAAACACGCAAACAAAACCGCGCACCTTACGGGATTCGTTTTAAAGAATCTCCCGCAGACGCATGATCTTCTTCAAAGATTCAGAAATCTACCAACGCCAGAGTGATGTAGAGCGCCAAGCGTCAGCATCAATGTACATCTGCCATCGGTCTGCGCGGGCGTTTCCGCCGCTTGATTACTTTATCGTGGAGAACGACCCCGCACATCCGCAGATGCTAGTCGGGCCGTCCGGGACTCGCAATAGGCTCGAAAAGGGAACAAGCAAAAAAGACCGAATGATGCTCGCACCCGCCGCCCTGCACCGGCCCTTCGGACTATTCTGGAAGAATAGGTGAGGATGAACGCAGTAACGGCGGGCAGGCAAGGAAAAGGCCGCGCCCCCGCCAATGTCCGGCAGGACGCGGCCTCATCCAATCCACGGTCAAGAGCTGGGACCCCACCTCATGCGCCGGGCCCCGAAGGCCCGCGCGATCGGTGCGGCCGGCTTATCAGCCCAGAGCGTTGATGCGGAGAGACAGACGGGAAATCTTGCGCGACACCGTGTTGCGGTGCAGCACGCCCTTAGAGACGCCGCGCATCATTTCCGGCTGGGCCAGCTTGAACGCCTCGGCGGCGGCGGCCTTGTCGCCGGCTTCCAGAGCCAGCTCAACCTTCTTCACGAAGGTGCGGATACGGGACACGCGGGCCCGGTTCACTTCGGTACGGACTTCCGTCTGACGGATACGCTTTTCAGCGGACTTATGATTAGCCATGACAAACCCTTTTCGAACACGACCCTTGCCGTGGAAGGCCGGGCTTATACCCCCTCCCCACGAAACCGTCAAGCGGCAGGGCCCTAAAAACCGCGCCAGACTAGACCAAAATCCGCCGAGCATGCCCTTGCTTTGGACATCCCCGCCCCCCGGATTCAACGAGTCTAAAACCAGATATGGGCGATTCTATCGCCGCACCCCAAGATCATGCGTCTTTTACTTCAAACATACCCCTTCCCTTGCGAAGCGCTTCAAAAGCGGGGCTACTGCGGGCGCAAAATGAAGTGCACCACGGTTTCGGCCCGACTGCCCATACCGTCGCGGGTCGCCGTGATCTCCAGCCTTTCCCCCTCGCGCGCCCAGCGGTCGTTGCCGGCGGGGCGCCAGCCCAGCTGCGGCAGGGTCTGAGCGTAGAAGGCGGTGATGGCGGCGGCGCTGACGTCGCCCTGGGCCGCCGACTCGACGATGCGGCCCTCCGGCTGGTCGAAAACCACCGCCGCGTTGGCCGGCGCCATCAGCCCCGGCATCAAGGGCAAATCCTCCACCCCCGGCACAAAGCCCGGCTCCACCGGCCCAGCGCCGCCCGGCCCGGCGGCCAAGAGCAGGGGGATGGAAACGGCGGCGGCGAGGACAAGGCGCATTCAGGGCTCACGCGGGGGGGGCCAGTGAAGCCGGTAAGGTCCGGCCGGTAAGGTTCGCTGGGCGATAAGGTGAAGCATGGCGGGCCGCCCATCAACGGCCAAGGCCGCATGCGTCAGCGCTGCCGCCGTGCGCAGAAGAAGCTGGACCGGCCGGCCTGCACAACCCGCCGCACGCCGCCCGTGCGGGCCACGTCGCAGTCGCAACCGGGGCAGGCCTCGCCCTCCCGTCCATAAACGGCGAAGGAGTGCTGGAAGTAGCCCAGCTCGCCATCCGACTGGACGTAGTCGCGCAGGGAGCTGCCGCCGGCGGCGATGGCCTCGGTCAGCACGTCGCGGATGGCCGGCACCAGCCGCTGGGCGTCCTTGCCCGCCACGCTGGCGGCCGACCGTTCGGGACTGATGCCCGAGCGGAACAGCGCCTCGCAGACATAGATGTTGCCCAGGCCGGCCACCACGCGCTGGTCCAGCAGCGCCGCCTTGATGGGCGTCATCTTGCCGGCCAGGCGGGCGGACAGCGTGTCCGCGTCGAATTCGTTGCCCAGGGGTTCCGGCCCCAGCTTGGCCAGCAGGGGGTGGCTGTCCACCTGTCCCTCCGCGATCAGGTCCATGAGGCCGAAGCGGCGGGGGTCGTTGAAGGTGACGACGGCGCCGTCGTCCGTTTCCATGACCACATGGTCGTGCGCTCCTGGCGCGCCCGCCGGCCCCCGGCTGACCACCATGCTGCCCGACATGCCCAGGTGGATGAGCAACGTGTCATCCCCCGAACCGGAAACAGGGTCGAGACGCACCAGCACATACTTTGCCCGGCGGCCGATGCCGGCCACGCGGCGGCCCGTCAGGCGCTGGACGAAGCCGGGTGGGAAGGGCGTGCGCAGGTTGGGGCGGTGCTGGGCCACGCGCACCAGCGTGCGGCCCTCCATCTTCAGGGCCAGGCCCCGGGCCACGGTTTCGACCTCGGGCAATTCAGGCATGGCGGGGCGCTTTCAGGCTGGGCGGATCACAGGTGGATAAGATGGGCGCCCGGCGGGGTCGCCTGCAACAGCGTCACCACACCCGCCGTTTCCACCGTCACATCGGGACGCAGCGCCGGCTTGTCCAGCCCCAGCACGCGCCAGCCCATCTCACAGGCCATGACGCGCACTCCCAGGGGGTCCAGCGACTCGGTCAGCTCCGCCAGGGTGGCGACATTGGTTTCCGCGAACCGCCGCTCGCGCTCGATGGCGGTGCTGCCGTCATCCGCCGGGTCCAGGCCCATCCAGCCGTCATCCGCCAGCAACAGGCGCAGGGCGCGACCGGTGACGAACAGCAGGGTGGGGCGGCCGATGGCCGCCGCCGCCGTGGCCATGACCAAGGCGTAATGCACCCGGTCGAAGCCGCCGGAATGCAGGACGATCGACAAGCCAGGCGGATCAGCGCTCATGCCCATCCTCGCCCGGCAGGCCGGTGATGGTCGGGTGGGTGCCGCACAGCGGACAGTCGGGGTCCGGCTTCACCCGCACGGTGCGGAAGGAGGCCCCCAGGCTGTCATAGAGCATGAGGCGGCCGGACAGGCTGTCGCCGATGCCCAGCAGTTCCTTCAAAACCTCCAGCGCCTGCAGGGACCCCACCGTGCCGGCCAGGGCGCCCAGCACCCCCGCCTCGGAACAGGAGGGCACCAGGCCCGGCGGCGGCGGTTCGGGGAAGACGCAGCGGTAGCAGGGGTGGGGGTGGCCTTCGTGGGCCTTAAACGTGGAAATCTGCCCATCGAAGCGCAGCATGGCGGCCGACACCAGGGGGCGCCGCTCGAAATAGCAGGCGTCGTTCAGCAGGAAGCGGGTGGCGAAATTGTCCGACCCGTCGGCCACGATGTCGTAACCCCGGATCAGTTGCCGGACGTTGTCGGGGGCCAGGCGCGTCCGGTGCACCTCCACCACCACGTCGGGGTTGATGGCGCGCAGGCGCGCGGCGGCGCTGTCCACCTTGGCCTGGCCCAGCGAGGCCATGTCGTGCACCACCTGGCGCTGCAGGTTGGACAGATCGACCGTGTCGTCGTCGACGATGCCGATGCGGCCCACCCCGGCCGCCGCCAGGTACAGCAGCAAGGGCGCGCCCAGGCCGCCGGCGCCCACCACCAGGGCGGAACTGGCCAGCAGCCTGGCCTGCCCCTCCCCGCCCACCTCCTTCAGGATGATGTGGCGGGAGTAGCGCTCGATCTGTGAGTCATTAAAGTCCATGTGCGGAGTCGTGAGTTGCCTCAAACGCCGGCGGGGCATCCGCCCCTTGGCTTGTCCTCGATTTTCAGTCCGCCTTCGGCTCCCCGAAAATCTCCGGCGGCCGCAGTCGCGGCCTAGGTAAAACTAAAGCCGTGGGACAGGATGTGCAGGAAAAAGGGGCCGGCGCTGTGACGGCCCCCCTTAGCGCCGATCCAGGCCTGTCAATCCAGCCCGTCGAACAGGCCGGTGGACAGGTAGCGCTCGGCGAAGCTGGGCAGGATCACGACGATCTGCTTGCCCTCGTTCCCCGGGCGGGCGCCCAGTTCCAAGGCGGCGGCCAGGGCGGCGCCGGAGCTGATGCCGACGGCGACACCTTCCAGCTTGGCCACCTCGCGCGCCGTCTCGAAGGCGCGCTGGTTGGAGATGCGCAGCACCTCATCGATCAGGTGGGTGTCCAGGATGTCGGGCACGAAGCCGGCGCCGATGCCCTGGATCTTGTGCGGGCCCGGCAGGCCGCCGGACAGGACGGGGCTGTCCTCCGGTTCCACGGCCACGGCCTTGAAGCTGGGCTTGCGCTCTTTGATCACGCTGGCCACACCGGTCAGCGTGCCGCCGGTGCCCACGCCGGAGATCAGGAAATCAACGCCGCCGGCGGTGTCGGTCCAGATTTCCTCGGCCGTGGTACGGCGGTGGATTTCCGGGTTCGCCGGGTTCTTGAACTGCTGCAGGATATAGGCGTCACCGGCCTCGGCGGCCAACTCCTCCGCCTTGGCGATGGCACCCTTCATGCCCTGGGCCGGCGGGGTCAGCACGATCTCGGCCCCCAGAAGCTTCAGCATGCGGCGACGTTCCACCGACATGCTTTCCGGCATGGTCAGGATCAGGCGGTAGCCCTTGGCCGCGGCCACGAAGGCCAGCGCGATGCCGGTGTTGCCCGAGGTGGGCTCGATCAGCAGGGTGCGGTCGGGGGAGATGCGGCCGTCGGCCTCGGCGGCCTCGATCATGGCCAGGCCGATGCGGTCCTTAACGCTGGACAGCGGATTGAAGAACTCGCACTTGCCGATGATGTCGGCCTTCACGCCGTGGGCGGCGGCCAGGCGCTTCAGGCGCACCAGGGGGGTGGCGCCCACGGTTTCCAGGATGCTGTCGTAAACGCGGCCGCGGAAGGCGGCGGTGGGGGCGGTGTCAGCCATGGTTCGATCCATTCCTTAGATGCTGAAGTCCAGCTTGTGGGTCGCTTCGCTTTCGATGCCGGCGCGGTGGGCGCGCAGGCACAGATCCTCGATGGTGGTCTGGTCCAGGCGGCGCATGCAGTCGTCCTGCAGCTCGGCCCACAGCGGGCGCACAACCTGCCGGCCCAGCTCGGCCCCCACCGCCTCTTCCATGGGATCGGTGGCCTGTTCCAGGGCCCGGACGATGCGCACGATCTCACCCACCGTGATGCGGCGGCGTTCACGCGCCAGACGGTAGCCGCCCCGGGGGCCGCGCACGCCGGCCAGTATGCCCGCCCGGACCAGGGCCTGCAGCACCTGTTCCAGGTAACGCTTGGGGATGCCCTGCCGCGCCGTGATCTCACCCGACTGCACGGGCTCGGAGCCGGCGTTGTAGGCGATGTCCAGCACCACCTCGATGGCGAACATCAGCTTCTTGGAAATCCGCAGCATCCCTTCCCCCATTTTTATCAGCCCGCCCGGCCGGTGGCGGTCGCGGCGACGCCGGTGGAGCCGAAGCCGCCGGCGCCCCGGGCGGTCTCATCCAGGCTGTCCACCTCTTTCCACTGAGCGCGCTCGTGGCGGGCGATCACCATCTGGGCGATGCGCATGCCGCGCTCGACGGTGAAGGGCTGGTCCCCCAGGTTCACCAGGATGACGCCCACCTCGCCCCGGTAATCGGCGTCCACCGTGCCCGGGGCGTTCAGCACCGTGACGCCGGTCTTCAGCGCCAAGCCCGACCGCGGGCGCACCTGCGCCTCGAAGCCCACCGGCAGGGAAATGGCCAGGCCCGTGGGCACCAGCGCGCGGCCCAGGGGCGGGATCACCACCGGGGCCGACACGGCCGCCATCAGGTCCAGGCCGGCGGCCTGGGCGGTGGCATAGGCCGGCAGGTCCAGGTCCCGGCCATGGGGCAGACGGGTGACGGCGACGGTAACGGCTTCGGTCATCAAACGGGTTCCGGACTGTTGTTGCTTGTTGAAAGGGCGATATGGGGCGACAGGGTAGACAGGGTATCGGCGATGGCCTGGGCCAGGCGCACCGCCACCTCGGTCTTGGACAGACGCGGCCAGGTTTCGATCAGAGGGGCCTCGGGTTCCGCGCCCCGGCGCAGCAGATGCACCTGGTTGTCGTCACCACCGAAGGTGCCGGTTCCGGTCGCCACGTCATTGGCGACGATCCAGTCGCAGCCCTTCTTGGCCAGCTTGGCGGCAGCGTAGGTCAGCACGTCGCGCGTCTCGGCGGCGAAGCCCACCACCAGGCGGGGTCGCGCCGGGCCGGGCTGGGACAGGGTGGCCAGGATGTCGGGGTTTTCCGCCAGGGTCAGGGTGGGCGGGCCATCCGGGCCCTTCTTCACCTTGTCACCCGCGGTCGCCGCCACGCGCCAATCGGCCACGGCGGCGGCGCAGACGGCGATGTCGGCCGGCCCGTCGGGTGTTTGAAGGGCGGACTGGCTGGCGGCCAGCATCTCGGCCGCCGTCTCCACCCGCACCACGCGCACGCCGGGCGGGTCGGCCAGGGTGACGGGGCCGCTGACCAGGGTCACGTCGGCGCCCAGCGCCGCGAGGGCCGCCGCCACGGCGTGGCCCTGCTTGCCCGACGAGCGGTTGGCGATATAGCGCACGGGGTCGATAGGCTCGTGGGTGGGCCCGCTGGTCACCACCGCGCGACGGCCGGTCAAGGGTTTCGGCCCCTGCCGTTCCGCGAAGAAGGCCGCGATGCCGGCCACGATCTCCATCGGTTCCACCATGCGGCCGGAGCCGACCTCGCCGCAGGCCATGTCGCCGGCGGCGGGCCCCAGGCGGCGGATGCCGCGCCCCTCCAGCGTACGGACATTGGCCTGGGTGGCCGGGTTGGTCCACATCATGACGTTCATGGCCGGCACCACCAGGACCGGCTTGTCAGTGGCCAGCAGCGCCGTGGTCGCCAGGTCATTGGCCATGCCGGCGGCCATGCGCGCCAGGATATCGGCACTGGCCGGGGCCACCACCACCAAGTCGGCCTCGCGCGACAGGCGGATGTGCCCCATCTCCGACTCGTCGGTCAGAGAGAACAGGTCGGTGTAGACCTTCTCCTCAGACAGGGCGGCCACCGATAGAGGTGTTACGAATTGCTGCGCGCCCTCGGTCAAAACGGCGCGGACGCGAACGCCGCGTTCCTTCAGCCGGCGGATCAGTTCCAGGCATTTGTACGCCGCGATGCCGCCGGAAATCACCAGCAGCAGGCGCTTGCCCTCAAGGACTCTGTAATCCGACGTCACGGACAAAGGTCACCTATGGAAGCGGTTCCCCCAAGGGATATCGGGGAAACGAAACCACGAGCCGGACAATCTTATCAATGCACGGACAGGTGGTGTGAAATCAATAGATATGGGGTCGCCACGCTTTGCGCAAGCGACAGTTCATCACCGCCGCCCACAGTGCAGGCGACGGAGAATCAGGGTTGAAATTCACGAAAAAAGTTCCCCGGTGGGGAGTCTTATTCCCTCAATCGCCGGGCGCGGCCATCCGGCCGCTTGGCTTCCTCCCTTTCCAGTCCGCTGACGCTTCCCGGAAAGGTCCGGCGCTCGCACTTGCGAGCTACAGCGGCATGGGGACCAGCCCCATGCCGCTGATAACCGCGAGCCGATCAGCCGGCCGTCAGGCCGCGCAGCTGGCGGGTGGCCACGGCCAGCATGGCCACGTCCAGGTGCGCCACGCCGCGCAGTTCGGCCAGCAGGGACTGGATACGGTCCAGCGGACCGGACTTGGCGGCCAGCCAGCCGTCGATCAGGGCGGTCGCATCGTCGCCCTCGCCCGCCAGCACCCGGGCCGCCAAGCGGCCCTGCAAGCCGTAGAGGTCGTCGATGATGGCGCCCAGGGCCTGGCGCTGCCAGTGGGTGGTGGTCTTCACCGCCTCCGCCCGGCCACGCAGCCAGTCGAAGCCCAGCCGTTCGCCCAGCGCGAAGTGGACGGCCGCGACCGTCTCCACCCCCCGGTTGGTTTCCACCGCGATCTGGCTGATGTCGGTGGCGGCCCCCAGGGCGGACAGGGCCGCCACGTGATGGGCCAGCTCAGCCGGCACGCCGGCCTGCTCCAGCTCCTCCTTCTTGGCGGTCAGGTCAGCGGCGGCGTCGGGCGACAGGATGTCGGCCAACGCCTTGGACAGCACCTTCACCGCCGGCCCCAGGCGGGCGATGCCGGCCGCCATGTCCAGGGGGTGGGCGTTGTTGAGCAGAGTCCAGGGCACGGCGCGGCGCAGCAGGCGGCGCGTGGCCAGGCCCATGGCCGCCTGGGTGGCCGCCGGGACCTGGTTGTCCAGGGCGTCGATGGCCTTCCACACCGCCGGCAGGCCATAGGCGTCGCGGGCGATGTGATAGGCGCGGGCGACATCCGCCTCACCCAGGCCGGTCTGCTCCACCATCTCGGCCACGAAGCTGGGACCGACGCGGTTCACCATGCTGTTGGTGGCCACGGTGGCGATGATCTCGCGGCGCAGCTGGTGGCCGGCCACAGCCTGCGGATACTGCCGCTGCAGGCTTTCCGGGAAGTACTCCACCAGGTCGGCTGCCATCTTGGCATCGTCCGGCAGGTCGGAGTTCAGCAGCTTGTCGTACAGGTCGATCTTGGCATAGGCCAGCAGCACCGCCGTTTCCGGCCGCGTCAGACCGCGGCGGGCCTGGGCGCGCAGCGACACCTCCTCATCCGTCGGCAGGAACTCGATGGCGCGGTTCAGCTTGCCCGCCTTTTCCATGAGCCGCATGAAGCGGGCCAGGTCGTCCAGCGTGTCCGGAGCCACCGCCTCATCAATGGAGAGGGCCTGGGTCTGCTGGTAGTTGTCGGCCAGCACCAGCTCCGCCACGTCGTCGGTCATGGTGGCCAGCAGCGCATCGCGCTGGGGCAGGGTCATGCTGCCCTTGTCCATCACGTCGCGCAGCAGGATCTTGATGTTGACCTCATGGTCCGAGGTGTCGACGCCGGCTGAGTTGTCGATGGCGTCGGTGTTGAGCCGCACGCCGGCCTGCGCCGCCTCGATGCGGCCGCGCTGGGTGAAGCCCAGGTTGGCGCCCTCGCCCACCACCTTGGCACGGACCTGGCGGCCGTCGATGCGCAGGGCGTCGTTGGCCTTGTCGCCCACCTCGGCGTTGCTCTCGCCCCCGGCCTTCACATAGGTGCCGATGCCGCCCAGCCACAGCAGGTCGACATCCGCCTTCAGGATGGCCTGCATCAGCTCGGCCGGGGTCAGGCGCTCCGCCGTGATCCCCAGGGCCGCCCGCACTTCGGGCGACAGCGGGACGGATTTGGCCCCGCGCTCGAAGATGCCGCCCCCCTGGGACAGCTTGGACTTGTCATAGTCCGCCCAGGAGGAGCGCGGCAGGTCGAACATGCGCTTGCGCTCTTCCCAGCTGCTGGCCGCATCCGGGTTGGGGTCCAGGAAGATGTGGCGGTGGTCGAAGGCGGCCACCAGACGGATGTGCTTGGACAGCAGCATGCCGTTGCCGAACACGTCGCCCGACATGTCGCCCACGCCCACGACGGTGAAGTCCTGGGTCTGGCAGTCGCGGCCCAGCTCACGGAAGTGGCGCTTCACCGCTTCCCACGCGCCGCGCGCGGTGATGCCCATCTTCTTGTGGTCGTACCCGGCGGAGCCGCCGGAGGCGAAGGCGTCGTCCAGCCAGAAGCCGTAGTCGCGGCTGACCCCGTTGGCGATGTCGGAGAAGGTGGCCGTGCCCTTGTCGGCAGCCACCACCAGATAGGGGTCGTCGCCGTCCAGGCGCACCACATCCTGGGGCGGCACCACCTGGCCCTTCACCAGATTGTCGGTGATGTCCAGCAGGCCGCGCATCATGGTCTTGTAGCACTCGATGCCTTCGGCCAGCGCCGCCTCGCGGCCGGCGGAGGCCGGCGGCGGGTTCTTCACCACGAAGCCGCCCTTGGAGCCCATGGGCACGATGACGGCGTTCTTCACCATCTGCGCCTTGATCAGGCCCAGGATCTCGGTGCGGAAATCCTCCTTGCGGTCAGACCAGCGGATGCCGCCGCGCGCCACCTTGCCACCGCGCAGGTGCACGGCCTCGACCCGGGGGCTGTAGACCCAGATTTCCACCATGGGCCGGGGCAGCGGCAGGTCGTCGATGGATCGGCTGTCCAGCTTGAACGACAGATAGCTCTTGGGCTGGCCGTCGGCGCCCTTCTGGAAGAAGTTGGTGCGCAGCGTGGCGCGGATGAGGTTCAGCATCCGGCGCAGGATGCGGTCCTCATCCAGGTTGGTGACCTGGTCCAGGGCATGGTCGATCTCCACCACCAGGCCCATGCGCTGGCTGTCCACCTCTTCCCGGCCCAGCTTGGCCAGGATGGCCGGGTCATGGGCCAGGTGGAACAGGCGCACCAGCAGCTTGGTGATGCCCACATGGGCCGCCAGCGTGTCCTCGATGTAGGACTGGGAGAAGTCGAAGCGGGCCTGGCGCAGGTACTTGGCGTAGGCGCGCACCATGGTGACGTCGCGCCAGGCCAAGCCGGCCCCCAGCACCAGCTTGTTGAAGCCGTCGGTCTGGGCCTCGCCGGTCCAGACGCGCATGAAGGCGTCCTCGAACGCCTCCTTCACCGCGTCCAGCTCGACGGCCTGGCCGTTGGCCATCTTCATCTCGAAGTCCTGGATCCAGATGGACTTCTCGCGGCCGGGGATGCGCACCTCGTGCGGGCCGCCTTCCGCCAGGATCTTCAGGCCCAGATCCTCCAGCATGGGCAGGGCCTGGGACAGCTGCACCGGCGTGTCGTCGTGGTAGACCTTGAAGAACAGCTCGTGCGGCTCGGCCTCCACCGGGCGGTGCAGGTTCAGCGCGATCTGGCCCGTGGCCGCCACCGTCTCCAGCCGTTCGATGTCCATCACGGCGGCTTCGGGGCTGTAGGTCTCGCGGTAGCCCTCGGCCAGGGTGCCGCGGCGGTAGCGGCGGGCCAGCCGCAGGCCGATCTCCTCGCCCTTGGCGTCGATCAGGGCCTGCTGCAGGCGCTCGCCCCAGCCGCGCGCCGCCTCGATCAGGGTCTCCTCGACGTCGCGGACGTCGTAGTCCGGCACCTTGCCGGGGGTGGTCTGGATGATGATGTGGGCGCGGGCCAGCGCGCTTTCCGACAGCATCACATGGTATTGCGTCGTCTTGCCCTCGAACGCCGTCTCCAGGATGCCCTGCAGCTTCAGCCGCAGGTCGGTGTCGTAGCGGTCGCGCGGGACGTAGATCAGGGCGCTGACGAAGCGTTCGAACGGGTCCTTGCGCACGAACAGGGCCACGCGCTGACGGTCCTGCAGGTGCAGTACGCCCATGGCGATGTCGAACAGCTCGTCATCGCTGGTCTGGAACAGCTCATCCCGGGGATAGGTCTCCAGGATGTGCAGCAGGGCCTTGCCGTCGTGGCTGGACTTGTCGAAGCCCGCCCGCTCCAGCGCCCGGTTCACCTTTTGGCGCAGGTAGGGGATCTCGCGCGCCGTGCGGTTGTAGGCGACCGAGGTGAAGAGGCCGACGAACAGCCGCTCGCCGATCTCGACGCCCTGGTCGTCGAACAGCTTCACCATCACGGCATCCAGCGGCGCCGGGCGGTGGACGGTCGAATCCTTGTTGGCCTTGGTCACCATGATGGCGCGCGGCTGGCGCACGAAGGCGCGCACGTCCGGCGGCAGCTGGGCGAAGTAGCGCAGGCCGTCGAAGACCGAGACCTCGTCATCGCGCAGGATGCCCAGGCCGGCACCGGCCAGGATGTCCAGCGTGTCCTGGCCGTCCTCCTTGCCGAAGCGGTATTCGCGGACGCCTAAGAAGATGAAGTGGTCGTCATCGATCCAGCGCAGGAAGTCCACGCCCTCCGCCACCTCGGCGGCGTCCAGGGCCTGGCTGCTCTTCCGCGACTCGTCGATGGTTTCGGCCACGCGGCTGCGCATGGCCTCGAAATCCTCCACGGCGGCGCGCACGTCCGCCAGGATGTGCACCAGGCCGGCGCGGACCTTTTCCAGCAGCTCGGGGGAGGTCTGCTGGTCGACCTCCACATGCATGAAGCTTTCGGCCTTGGCATCGGCGGGGGCGGCGTGCGGCTCATACAGCTCGACCAGGCGGCCCTCGGCGTCGCGCTTCACCTTCACCACCGGGTGGATCACCAGGTGCACTGTCAGGCCATGGCGGTTCAGTTCCGCCGAAACGCTGTCCACCAGGAAGGGCATGTCGTCATTGACGATCTCCACCACCGTGTGGGGGGCATGCCAGCCGTCCTGCTCCACCTTGGGATTGCAGACGCGCACCTGGGCGGTGCCGGCCTTGCGCACGGCGCCAAACTGCCACATGGCGACGGCGGCGCCGTACAGCTCGTCACTGCTGCTGCGCAGGATGTCGTCAGGGGGCACGTTGGCGTAGAACTGCCGGACGAAACGCTCCGCCGGGGCGGCCTTTTCCCGAGACAGGCGATCCCGCACCTTGGCGGCGATCTGCTCGGTCAGTTCGGATTTGCGCTGTTCTGCTTTGAGCGCCATGGGTCTCTCTCCCGAAGTCGGACCTTCTCCCACGACATGTGGTTGCCACACGGCGGCCGGCCCGTTAATTCGCGGGGCCTACCATAGGCAAATCATGGTGGGGAAACGAAGCGGCATCCTGCGGCCTAGGACAATAAGCAGATTGTCGTCTTTTAACAGGTGCCCGTGAACTTTCTCTTGCTGTCAAAAGCGTCTCGGACAACACATTCTGTCGCGCCCCGGGACGGGCCTCCGCCCCGGGTCCGGAAAAGGTGCCCCGAAAACAGATTTGGCGGGAGACTCGTGACCAGCGCCCAGGCCCCTCAGCCCCAGCCCGGCCAGCCCATCCCACAGCCCATCGGCGAGCGCGCCTCCATCGGCCTGACCGCCGTGATCGTGGCGGTGACGCGGGAGGTGCCGCGCGTGCTGGTGGTGCGCCGCCTGACCCATGACCTGGCGACGCCGCAGCAACAGGCCAGCGGCGACTGGGACGCCCTGCCCTTCGGCCCCTTCGCACCGGAGCGTCACCGCACCCTGGAACAGGGCCTGCGCCGCTGGGTGACGGAGCTGACGGGCCTGCCCCTGGGCTATGTCGAGCAGCTCTACACCTTCGGCGACCGCTATCGCGACCTGCGCGAGGTGGACGGCGACGCCCGTGTCGTCTCCGTCGGCTACATCGCCCTGACGCGCGAGGCGCCGCTGTCGGGTTCGGGTGCCGCCGAATGGCACGACTGGTACAGCTATTTCCCGTGGGAGGATTGGCGCGACGGCCGGCCGGCCATGATCGCCCGCACCCTGCTGCCGGCGCTGGAGCGCTGGGCCGAGCATGACCCGGATTTGGCGGCCGCACGCCGCGACCGGGTGCACACCACCTTCAGCCGCGACGACGACGCCTGGGACTATGAACGGGTGCTGGAGCGGTATGAGCTGCTGTATGAGGCGGGCCTGGTGGCGGAGGCGCCGCGCGACCGCGCCGTGCTGGCCCGCCTGGCGCAGAACGGCAAGCTGCCGGCCGACGTGGCTGGCCTGTGGTCCGGCCCGGTGCAGCCTGAGGCGCTGGCTGCCACCGGCATCCCCATGGCCCAGGACAATCGCCGCATCCTGGCGGCCGCCCTGGGCCGGGTGCGGGGCAAGCTGAAATACCGGCCGGTGGTGTTCGACCTGCTGCCGCCGCAGTTCACCCTATTCCAGCTGCAGCGCCTAGTGGAGGCGCTGTCCGGCGTGCGCCTGCACAAGCAGAACTTCCGCCGCCTGCTGATCGCCGGTGGCCTGGTGGAACCCACGGGCGCCCTGGAGGTGCGCACCGGCGGCCGCCCGGCGGAACTCTACCGCTTCCGCCGCGAAATCCTGCGGGAACGCGCCGCCGCCGGGGTTGGTCTGCCCACCATACGCATTACCGAGTAAAGTCGCGTCCTAGCCCAGTTCCAGGCGGAACTGGGCCCCATGCGCCATGCTCCTTCACAAGCGGAGCGCCACGGAGCGCAGCGACAAGGCCACGACCGTGGCCGCCGCAGATTTCCGGGGAGCGGAGCGGACTGGAAATCGAGGACAGCCAAAGGCCCGGATGGGCCTGCCGGCGCCTGAGGAACTATTCCAGATAAGCATCCACCTCGGCGGCGGCGCGGTCCAGCGGCCAGTCCAAACGGTCGATGATCTGTTCGACGGCGGCGTCGGCGTCCAGCGTCCGGCGGCCCAGCCGGTCCAGGATGTCATTCAGCACGTTTTCCTCCGCCACCGTGGCCGGGGCGTAGGACTTCAGGATCTCAAGCGCCTTGCTCATGGGACTGACGGACTCGCTTCTGGATTGTGCCAACGGGGGTGCGGTTATAGCACGTCATCGCCGCCCCCGCACCGCTGCACCGGCCGGCCACGTCACCTTTGGCGCCACTGCGGCAGACGGGTAACGCTGCCCCCATTCCTCACGGCATCCATCATGGCCGGCGGAAGCGGGCCGCGACCTCCAGGTGGGGGGACCACAGGAACTGGTCCACCGGCACCAGGCGCTCCAGGACGTAACCGCCGCCCAGCAGCAGGGCGGCGTCGCGGGCGAAGCTGACCGGGTTGCAGGAGATGGCGACCACCACCGGCACGGTGGATGCGGCCAGGGCCGCCGCCTGGGACGCGGCGCCAGCGCGCGGCGGATCGAAGACCACCGCCTGGTAGGCCGACAATTCCGCCGGGGATAAGGGTTCCTTGAAGAGGTCGCGGCGTTCCACCGTCACAGGATGGCCGCCGCCCGCCACGCGGGCCGCCGCCTCCAGCGCCGTGATGGCGACACCATCGCCCTCGACCGCGTGCACGGGCGCCAGGGTGGACAGGGGGAAGGTCAGGGTGCCACTGCCGGCGAACAGGTCGGCCACCCTGGCAGCACCCTTCGCCCCCGCCAGGGCCTCCGCCACCAGCGCGGTCTCGCCCTCGGCGCTGGCCTGCAGGAAGGACCCGGCGGCGGGCGACACCGCCACCGGGCCGAAGCGCACCACGCCGGTGCGGCGCAGGGCGATGGGCTCCGCCGGCGCGCCCGGCCGCTTGGACCAGGTGAGGCGGGCCAAGTCATGAGCCTCGGCAAAGGCGCCCAGCTTTTCCAGGGCGTTCAGGTCGGGCTGCGGCAGCCCCACCAGCAGGACGTCCGGCCCGTCGTCCAGCAGGGTCAGCGCCACGTCCAGCGTATGCTCGTCCGGCAGCAGTTCCAGCAGCAGGGCGCGCAGGGGTGCCACCAGCGCCATCAGGCGCGGCGCCAGCACGACGCATTCCTCGATATCCACCAGGCGATGGCTGGCGCGCTCATTGAAGCCCAGCCACAGGCGGCGGCCCCGGCGGGCGGCCGCCAGCACGGCGCGCCGTCGGGCATGGGGCGGCGTGCGCACCAGGGGCGCCATGGGCAAATCGGTAACGCCGGCGCGCGACAAGGCGTGGCGCAGCTGTTCCACCTTCCAGGCGCCGTAGGTCTCGGCATCCATATGCTGCAGGGTGCAGCCGCCACAGGTGCCGAAATGGCGGCAGGCAGGGTCGGCGCGGCCCGGCCCCTCGGCCAGCAGCGACACCGGCTCCACCAGCCAGCCCTCGCCGCGCTGCTGGGCGAAGCGCACCATCAGCCGGTCGCCCACCAGGGTCTGGGGCACGAACAGGCGGTGGTTCGGTCCATAAGCCTCCTGCCAGTGGGCGACACCGTCGCCCAGGGCGCCCACGCTTTCCACCGTAATCTCGATGGGGCCGCTGGTGGGCGGCTCAACCGGCGGACGGGCGGCAGGGCGGCGGGCCTGGTGGCGGCCGGCGGAGGGCTTGCCGCGCGCGGGGGTGGGCCCGGGGGAGGAACGGCGGCTCACAGCAGGGTCTCCATGACGGGGCGCAGGTCATCGGAGATGGGTGTGGGGCGGTGGCTGTCGACATCCACCAGAACGGAAACGGACAGGGCGGTGGCATGGCAATGGCCGCCAACGAACAGGCCGCTGCCCGTCGTCCACGACGTGCGGCCCAGGCGCACCAGGCGGGTGCCGATGCGCACGGAGTTGGGGTAGGTGATCTCCACCAGGTAATCGATGGTGATCTTGCGCATCACGATGGCATGGCGGTCGAAACCCACCCGGCCGCGCAGGGCCTGGTGCAGCGCCACGCGGCCCGATTCGAAATACACCCCGAAGGCGTTGTTGTTGGCGTGGCCCACCGGGTCCAGGTCATTGAAACGCACATGCTCATCCGTCCAGAAACGATAGCTGCCGGCGTCGGCCAGGTCGAAGGGCGGGTCAGCCGCGTCGCTGGAGGCAGACGGAAACGGGGTCGGGACGGACACGGGCGTTAAGTTCCTGTGACGGGGCGGGGTTAGCCCCAGGGATTAGGGGTATGGAACCGGTTTTGGCAAGCAGGGCGGCGTGACGACACCCGGCAAGGGTGCTATAGCTGCCCATCATCTGATCCATACACCCCTATTATCACAGTGAAGGTCTGCCATGAGCGACACCAACAACTCCACCGCGGAAGCCCTGTTCGAAAAGGCGCTGAGCGTCGCGGAAAAGCATCTTGAGGCGGCGCTCAAGGAGGCGGGCCCCCTGGCCGCCTATGTGGCGGTCGCCATGATCGAAGTGGCCGTCAACCAGGCGGTGGAAGAGACCACCCACCAGGACGTGGTGGACATGCTGCACGACCTGGCCAACCAGATCGAGCAGGACGCCGACGAGGAAGAGGAATAACCCTCGCCTTCCTCACGGCCGATTGAGAGTTTCCTGGCGACGCCGGCGCCCGCCCCTTTCCCCCCTGTCCCGGGGGAGGCAAGGGGTGGCGCCGGCGTTGTTGCTTTTGAGGCACCCCTTTCGGTAACGCTCAGATTCAAGCCTAAAAATTAGGCAATTCCAGCATAGTTTGGCGCCAGTGGCGCCGATATTTGATAAAGCCCTGCTCTAATGCCTTGATCCTGCTATCAGTGCATTGCGAATTTTGATGCAGTTTCGCCCATCGTTTGAGCAGAAGGCCACCGGTATGCGGCTTCCGCCGCCAATCCCGCCCATAATTTAATCATTCACCCCCATCCAATAGCCCGGACCGCTTTCGGATGTATCGCGGCACGAAGTTTGAAAGAGGGGGCCGCGCGCTTTTCAGGGTGCGGGTTCGCGGATGGCCGGCCGACCGGGCCGGTGACGGCTTTCGACCGCCGGCGGTGATTGATAACGCGGTGACTGACAACGCGGTGACTGGGATGGGGTATGGCATGAGCGGTTTGGGTAAGCGTTTCCTGGGACTGGGCGCATGCGCGCTGGCGGCGGGCCTGCCCGCGCTGGCCGTGGCGCAGGATGCGGCGGCGCCCGCCGCGGCCGCGGCGGCCCCCACCATCAGCGGCGGCGACACGGCGTGGATGCTGATGTCCACGGCCCTGGTGCTGATGATGACCATTCCCGGCTTGGCGCTGTTCTACGGCGGCATGGTGCGCAAGTTCAACGTGCTGGCCATGGTGATGCAGAGCTTCACCATCACCTGCCTGGTCACGGTCATCTGGGCGCTGGTGGGCTACAGCCTGTCCTTCACCGCGGCCAGCGACGCCGCCGACGCCAAGGAATTCATCGGTGGCTTCAGCCGCGTGCTGCTGGCGGGCATGGACCCGACCGGCACCCACGCCCTGGCCCCGACGATCCCGGAGCCGGTGTTCATGATGTACCAGATGACCTTCGCGATCATCACGCCGGCGCTGATCACCGGCGCTTTCGCCGATCGCATGAAGTTCTCCTCCATGCTGGTGTTCATCACCCTGTGGTCGCTGCTGGTCTACGCCCCGGTGGCCCACACCGTCTGGCATCCCAACGGCTTCATGGCCAAGCTGGGCGTGCTGGACTTCGCCGGCGGCACGGTGGTGCATATAAACGCCGGCATCGCCGGCCTGGTGGCCTGCCTGGTGATCGGCAAGCGCAAGGGCTACCCCAACGCCGACTTCAGCCCGCACAACCTGGTGCTGAGCCTCATCGGCGCCTCGCTGCTGTGGGTGGGCTGGTTCGGTTTCAACGCCGGTTCGGCCCTGACGGCCGGTCCGCGCGCCGGCATGGCTATGACCGTGACCCAGGTGGCGACGGGTGCTGCGGCGCTGGCCTGGGTGTTCGTGGAATGGGCCCTGAAGGGCAAGCCCTCGGTCCTGGGCATCATCTCGGGCGCCGTCGCCGGCCTGGTGGCCATCACGCCGGCCGCCGGCTTCGTCGATACCGTCGGCGCCTTCGCCATCGGCATTGCAGCCGGCGTCATCTGCTTCTTCACCGCCACGTCCATGAAGCGCGCCCTGGGATATGACGACAGCCTGGACGCCTTCGGCGTGCACGGCATCGGCGGCATCGTCGGCGCCATCCTGACCGGCGTCTTCGCCAAGATGTCCATCGCCAACAGCGAGGGCGCCTTCGCCGCCACGCTGAAGGATGCGCCGGACACGAAGCTGGGCCTGATCGAGGGCAATGTCGGTCAGGTGCTGACCCAGCTGGAGGGTGTGGCCTTCACCGTCGTGTGGTGCGCCGTCATCACCTTCATCCTGCTGAAGATCATCGACCTGGTGATCGGCCTGCGTGTCGATGAGGACATCGAGCGCGACGGCCTGGACATCGCCCTGCACGGCGAATCGATCCACTAAAAAGGGCGGGGCAGCCCAAAACGGAAACCGCCGCCGGGGGCGACCTCGGCGGCGGTTTTCATTTGCGCATCATCGGGAAAGGGTCAGCCCACCGCCACGGCGGTGGGCCGGATTTCACCGACGATCTCGCCCTTGCGGCTGGTGACCGGGGCGACGGCCAAGGTGGCGACGCCGTCCCACACCGTGTCGGGCAGCACGCCCAGACGCTTCAGCACCGCCGCCATGGCCGGGCCGGCGGCACGGGGCGCCCCGTCCTCGATCTTCAGCGCGATGCCCAGCCCGTGTTCCGGCAGCACGGCGCAGCACACGCCCTCCGCCCCCGACTTCAGCAGCACGGCCGAGTTGGCGGCGCGCATGACCTCGGTGTCGAAATTGCCGGTGCCACCCACCAGCTCGGGATGCTTGCCCCAGGCGCGGCGCAGGCGCATCACCGCCTCCGCCCGCCGATCGGGCAGGCTGTCGGGGTCGGCCAGCCGGGCCATGCCCAGGGCCAGGGCGCCCAGGGGCAGGCCGATGGTGGGGATGGAGCAGCCGTCGACGCCCCAGGGCGCGCGGCTGAGATCATGGCCGGTCACCTGCTCGATGACACCCAAAATGCGCTGCTGCACCGGGTGCTGGTACCGGACATAGCCCGCCAGCTTCTCGCCTTTATGCTTGGCCACGGCCAGGAAGCCGGTGTGCTTGCCGGAGCAGTTGTTGTGCAGGGCGGTCGGCTTCTGCCCCGCCGCCAGCAGGGCGGACGCAGTCGGCTCATGCGTCGGTAGATGGGCGCCGCATTCCAGGTCATCCACCGACAGGCCCAGCCGGTCCAGCCAGGCGGCCACGCGTTCGGTGTGCATGGCCTCCCCCTGATGGGAGGCGCAGGCGAGCGCCAGTTCCTCGTCCGTCACGGCGTAGGCATCGGCCGCCCCGCTTTCGATCAGGGGGATGGCCTGCAAGGCCTTGTTGGAGGAGCGGGGATAAATCAACCCATCTACGTCGCCCCAGTGGGCCACCACACGGGCGCCGGCGTCGACCACCACCACCCGGCCGCGATGGCGGGATTCCACCATGGACCCGCGCGTCACCTCCACCAGGATGGGCGCGTCGGACCGGTCGGGAATGTCCACCTGGCGCACGGTCGCGTGGGCTTGGGGCGCCTGGGCCTGGGGGGCGGGCTGATGGTCGTGCCCACCGCAGCAGCCGTCGCCGTGGTGATGCTCATGATCGTCGTGGTCGTGCATGACCAGGCGCTCCGCCCTTGGGGTTCGTTGATGCCCGCGTTCTCCCCCGGCCGGGGCATGACTGCAATCCTGTTTCCCGGGGGGCTGGAACCTTGCCCAAGCGGCTTGCCTTGTGCAAGGTGCGCGACATGCGTGGATATTTCGCCCTGGGCGCCGAGGGGATCAGCAAGTCGGGCAACATCGGGACCATCATGCGCTCCGGCCATGCGTTCGGGGCGAGCTTTGTGTTCACCGTGAACGCCGCCCTGGACCTGGACGAGATGAACCGGGTCGACACCTCGGGCGGCCAGGATCACGTCCCGCTCTACACCTATCCCAGCGTCTCGGCCATGGCCCTGCCGGAAGGCTGCACCCTGGTGGGTGTGGAGCTGACGGACGACGCCGTGGACCTGCCCAGCTTCCGCCACCCCCTGCGGGCGGCCTACGTCCTGGGGCCGGAGCGCGGCAGTTTGTCGCCGGCCATGCAGGCGCGCTGCGACCACGTCATCAAGATCCCCATCAAGTTCTGCGTCAACGTGGCCGTGGCCGCCGCCATCGTCATGTACGACCGCATGATTTCGCTGGGCCGTTTCGCCGAGCGGCCGGTACGCGCGGGCGGTCCGGTCGAGCCCGCGCCCACCCATGTCCATGGCCGGCAGAAGATCCGCAACGTAGACAGCAAGCGCATGCGCCCCCTGCTAGGCGGTTGGGAATAAGCGCCCTGGCGGTCTGGGAATAAGTTCCGGGCTTCCCTATATTAACGGTCTCAAGTGGCTTACCCGCCGCCGCCCTCCCGCGACCCGCCCAGGGTCCCGGGCGGCCTTTCCTTCGCGGTCGCGGATTCCTTCACCGTCCGGCCTTACGCGAGGCCGGCATCAGAGGAGACCGATGCCATGCCGACCCGCCCTGCCTACCTCCCAACCGTGACCGCCGCGCTGCTGACTTCCGTGCTGCTGACTGGCGCGCTGCTGACTGGCGCGCTGCTGGCCGCGCCCGCCGGGGCGCAGCAGACCACCACCGCCCAGCCCACCGCCACCACCCAGACGGTGACCGTGCCGGCGCCGGGCCCGCGCCGCGGGGCCGAGACGGCGACGCGGCAGGAAGACATCATCATCACCCCGCGCGCCTACCCCAGCTATGAGGAGGACGATGCCTTCCACCGCGCGGAATACGACCGGCTGAACGCCATCTACGGCAAGCCCGTGCCCATCAGCACCCGCGCCGACACCCTGATGGACGTGCCTCTGGGCAAGCTGCCGCAGGACCGCTCGGCCCTGCGCGCCATCATCGCCGACCCGGACACACCGCACCTGAGCGACGTGGTGGCGCCGGAGAGTAAGTAGGTTCCCTGCGGGCGCGGGGTTTTTAGTTCGCTTCAGGCGCCAGCGGGCCATCCGGCCCTCGGCTGTCCTCGCTGCGCCCTGCGGTGCTCCCTCCGGCGGACGCGGTCGCGTCCTAGGAAAAAGGCAAACGGGTGCACGCTTCCTTTGAAACGCGAACGGCCCCGCCGGGCGTACCCGGCGGGGCCGTTCGTCTGGCCGGAGGCCACAAGCGCTCAGTCGTTGCGGATCTGCATGTAGGCGATGGGGTTCAAGTCCCAGGGGAAATGGATCCAGGTGTCCTGCGACACCTCGGTGATGAAGGTGTCGACCAGAGGGCGGCCGGCGGGCTTGGCGTAGATGGTGGCGAAGTGCGCCTTGGGCATCATGTTGCGCACGATGGCGGCGGTCTTGCCGGTGTCGACCAGATCGTCGACGATCAGCCAGCCCTCGCCCTCACCCTCCACCGCCACCGGCGCCTTCAGGTTCTGGGCGGTGCGCTGGTTCTGGTGGTCGTAGCTGCTGATGCAGATGGTGTCGATCAGGCGGATGTTCAGCTCGCGCGCCAGGATGGCGGCCGGCACCAAGCCGCCGCGGGTGATGGCGACGATGCCCTTCCACGGCCCCTTGTCGCTGATGCGCCAGGCCAGCGCCTTGGCATGACGGTGCAACTCTTCCCAGGTGACGGGGAAGTTCTTGGCGGTATCGGCGTGATGGGACGACATGGGGGCGGCGCTCCGCGAAACGGTCAAAAATGTTCACAAAGGTGGAGAATTGGGTAGATAGCCCATCCCCGCCGTCTGGACAATGCATCGCGACGCACCGGCGTCCCGCTCGGCTTGCGGGGTGGGAGAGGCCATCGAAAAGAAAATGCAACGGGACCCAAAAAAGCTATTGCGTCCCCCCGGATCATCCTCTACAAGCACCCACCTCACCGGCCAACACCGGTGAGACGAAAAAGCGCCCGTAGCTCAATTGGATAGAGCACCAGACTACGAATCTGGGGGTTGGAGGTTCGAGTCCTTCCGGGCGCGCCATTCGTCTCAAGTAACAGACGAATAGCCAGATCAGGCCGTTGAGTTTTCCGGCCACTTATCCCAAACAAATTGGCTGTTGCCTGGACTGAAGTCTTCGCGAATAGCGCGAGGCCGCCTCCTGGCCCTTACCATTTCCTAAAATCCTTTCCAGCCCCTGCCCACGCCGGCCCCGGCGAAGGGCCCGCCGCATCCGCTTGATGGGCTCAGGGCTGACCATGATCTTTTGGCCCGCCGTGGATTCCCTAAGAAAGCCGTCGTTTTGTTTCACCATCTCACCACCTTTGGGAAGCCGTGCCAGGATCACCGATTAATGGCCCTACAAAGTCAAAAACAGTTGTAAAATTGCTAATATTATTACTAATTTAATATGCTCAAAGACTATATAATATCTGCTATATTTATTTCAGAGTTGTATGCCTATTACCAATTTAGTAAACGTAAAGCGCGCATTTTGTCGCACTAATTATTGCGACTCTACCACCGGGTAAATACGCTCCCCCTCGTATCAATTGATTGATCCGCGAACGGATCCGGCCGAGGCCCAGCTGCCTCCGGCTGAAGTGACAATGGTCCATGGGGGAATGGGGGTTGACGCGTTCTTACGGCGTCGTGCTGCGCGTGGGCCGCCTGGGCCCGCGCGTCGTGCACCACCTGCTGCGACGCATTCCAGCCGGCGTGCCGGTCACCCTCCTGCGGGTGCCTGGCCACCCGCTGGTTGTTCCGGATGGGCGGTGCCGCGTCCTGGAGGGTGACACCATCGACGCCGCCGGTCTGGCGGCCCTGGCGCGGGACATGGCGGTACCGGCCCTGCTGCTGTGCGGTGACGATGGCCTGATCGCCCTGCCCGCCGCCCTGCCGACGGCGTCGACCGGCGTCGGGGTCGTCCGCCTGCTGCCGGTGATCGGCCCGCTGTACCGCCTGGACCGGGCCGACCGGCTGGACCGGCCGGAGCATTATTTCGGCCCCGTGCTGCTGCCCGTGGGCGCCTTGCCCACCTGCATCGGCGGCGCCCCCGTTCCACTGGACCGTTGGATCGGCCATCATGCCGTGCTGCGCGCCGTCGCGGCCGGCCTGCCCGTCGCCAACCTGACAGCGGGCGGGCTGGTCCTGCCCTCGCTGGCCCAGGCCAGCGGCGCCGACCAGCACCGGGGCCGGATGGCCGCGCGTGATCTGCTGGCGCTGGCCGGCGACGCCCAGACGGACGCCTTCGCTGTCCTGGATAAGGCACCCGACGATGGCGAAGACCCGACGCGTGCGGCCAAGCGCGCCATCGACGCCGCCCTGTCCCGCCTGACCAACCGCCTGGCCGCCGCCCTCGCCCCCTTCATCCCGCCCGATCAGCGGGCCCGTCCCCTGCCGCCGCAGGGCCGGCTGGGCATCCTGAAGCTGGACTCGATCGGCGATAGCGTTCTGCTGACATCTTTCCTGCGCACCCTGCGGCCCTGGTTCAGCGGCGAGATCAGGTTGATGGCGGGGGCCCGCGTGCGCGACCTGGTGACCCGCGACCCGCGCATCGACCGCACGCTGCTGGTGCCGGTGCGGCTGCCCTGGCTGGCCCCCGACGAAGCCACGGCCTGGTTGGAGGCCACGATCGACCAGGCCGTGGCCTTCCTGCAGGGGGTGGACGCCACCATCATCCCCCGGCTGATGCCCGACTATTACCTGGCCAACCACATCGCGGTGCTGGCTGGGGTGCCGCGCCGCTATGGCCTGACCAGCCCGCGCATGCCCGACCTCACGCGTTTCAACGCCGCCTTCACCGCCATGATGACGGACGTGGTGACCATTCCAGCCCCCTGCCACGAGGTCGAGGTGATGGGCGCGCTGATGCGGGCGGTCAGCGGCGGTGGGGCGATCCCGACATCATCGGAGCCGCGCTGCGACATCCACCTGGACGAGATCGACCGCGCCACGGCCTGGACGACGGTGCCGCCCGTGGCCGGCCGCACCCTGGTGGCGCTGGGCCTGGGCGCCTCGACCGGGCGCCGGCGCTGGCCGGTGGATCAGGTGGTCACGGCGGCGCGGACGCTGGCGGGACGCCACAACCTGATGTTCGCACTGCTGGGCGGCACGGACGTGGCCGGCGACGCCGCCGCCATTGCGCAGGCCCTGGGCAGCCGCGCACACAACCTGGCGGGCCGGCTGGACCTGCGTAAATCGGCCGCCGTGCTGGAGCGCGCGGCCCTGTACATCGGCAACGATTCCGGCCTGATGCACATGGCGGCGGCCGTGGCCGTGCCGGTGGTCGAAATCTCCTGCCATCCGCTGACGGCGCCGGACAGCCATGAGAACGCGCCCCGCCGCTTCGGGCCCGTGGGCGTGCCGCACCGCATCGTGCGCCCCGCCACCCCCGCCGACCCGGCCTGCGCCCAGGGCTGCGTGTCACGGCACACCGCGCATTGCATAATCGGGGTCAGCCCCGCCGAGGTGGTCGCCGCCGCCGAAACCCTGCTGGCGTCCATCACGCCGTCCGCCAGCCTGGTTGAGTACAGCTAGACGCCGTACTCCACAGCCAAGCGGCGGATGCCGACGGCCAGCTTACGGTCATCATGGGACAGGCCCAGCGCAGCGGCGCTCCCGGCGTTTCTGGTGCGGAACACCAGCTCCAGATTCCCGTCGGCCGGTACCTCATCCCGCTCCAGCGCGAAGCTCAACCGCACCCCGTCCTCGCCCGTCGAACCCGACCGCAACACCGCAATCATCCGCCCGCAGATCTCGACGGCCACCTCGACCTCACCGGTCCCATGCCGGAAGGCGGGCGCGAAAGCCAGATCGACCGTGCCCCGTGCCCAGCTGGCGGCGCCGGCCAGGGGATAATCGACGGTAGCCGTCGCCGTGCGCGCCCACATGACCCCGGCGCCGCCTGAGATTTCCGGACGGAAGAAGCCGTGCGCCACGCTGCGGTTCACGCACCCGGACGGGCCGAAGTCGATGGCGTAGCCGGAGGGCAGGCCACTGGTCAGGGGGACGTAACCGAACCGTTCCATGAAGTCCCGGCCGGCGATCTCGACGGCCATGATCTGGTCGGCGGTCAGCTTCTTCGCGTACTTTCCCACCAGGCCGTCACCGACATGGTTGGGATGCCAGTGGGACGCCGCGTCGAACTGCAGGCGCGGGTTGTCGTCGCCCATGCGGCCTTCCTGGATGAAGCGGCCAATCCGCTGCACCACCTCGCCCTTGGCGTGAGCCTGGAAGATCGCATCGGCAACCTGGTCGCTTATTTCCACGCCGACATGGGTGGCGATCTTGGAAACGGTGGCCGCCGTCTCCATGAAGTCGTCTTCATAGCGCAGCACCCAGACCGGGCAGTCCGCCACCAGGCGCATCAGATAGCGGGCGCTGTTGCGCACCTCGTCCGCCGCCTCCTGGAACGAATGGCCGAACCGTTCCATGAGGGAGACAACGGCATCGCGCGGGTCCCGGACGGTGACGATGACTGGCGCGCCCGCGAACAGGCAGATGGCCAGCAGGGCCGCCGACGGCTCGTGCGCCTTCACGAGGACGACGTCGGCGCCCCGGATCCGGAGGATGTTCTCGTGCGTCAGGTCGTTGGCGAAGAAGCGGGCGATGCGGACGCCCGTCGTCTCCAGCACCGCGTGAATGACGTTGTAGACCCAGGTGGAACCGCTGCCCTGCAAGCCGAACGAGCCGATGAGACGGGGAGGACGGCGGGGCGCGGACGGGGTCATACGGGTCTTCTCGCAAGCCACGAAATGGGACGGGGCCGGGCGACCTTATCAAGGCCGCCCGGCCCCGTCCTTCGGCCTTACAGCGTACTCATGCCGCCATCGATGACCAGTTCGCTGCCCACGGTGAAGCGGGATTCGTCGGAGGCCAGGAAGACCACATACTTGGCGACTTCCGCCGGGTCGCCGAAGCGGCCGGCCGGGATTTGCGCCAGGATGCCGGCGGCCATGGCCTTAAGGTCGGCCTCGGCCAGTCCCAGCTTACCGTACAGCGGGGTGGAGATGGGGCCCGGGCTGACGGCGTTCACCCGCACGCCCCGGCCGATCAGTTCCCCCGACAGGGTGCGCGCCATGGAGATCAGCGCGGCCTTGGTGGCGGCGTAGACGCTGGAGTTGGGCATGCCGATGTGGGCGTTGATCGAGGTGTTCAGGATGATGGAAGTCGGGTTGGCCAACAGGGGCAGCAGGGCCTGGATCAGGAAGTAAGGGCCCTTCACGTTCACCGCGAAGGAGCGGTCGAAACCCGCCTCGTCCCAGGCCTCCACCGGGCGGAAGTCGGCCACGCCGGCGTTGATGAAAACCGCGTCCAGCGTGCCGAAGGCCTGGCGCACCTGGGCCGCGATGGCCTGCTGACCGGCCACGTCGCCGGCGTCGGCCTGGATGACCAGGGCCTGGTCGCCCAGCGCCTCACGGGCGTGGGCCACGCTGGCGGCACTGCTGCCGGTAACGGCGACGCGGGCGCCCTCATTGATGAACTGGCGGGCCGTTTCCAGGCCGATGCCACTGGTGCCGCCGGTGATCAGGGCGGTCTTGTTCGCTAAACGGGCCATGATGCGCATCCTTTCCTTTGAGAGGAGGGCCTTGGCGTCATCGCCGGCCCGACATCCATAGAAATACGCCTCAGGGTTCCTGACAAAAATGGCCATGAACTGGCTATATCATTCCGTTTTTATGAATGATTGGCCGCATTGGGAGTCATCCGCCGCAGCCGGTCAGCCAGGAAATCCACGCACAGCCGCACCTTGGCCGCGGCGTGGCGGCTATGGGGATAGACGGCGTGCAGCGGGGCGGCCGGCAGCGGCAGATGGGGCAGCACCACCTCCAGCCGGCCGGCGGCGATATCCTCATGCACGTCCCAGATGGATTTCAGCACCAGGCCGGCCCCGGCCCGTGCCCAGGCATGGGCCCGTTCGCCGTCATTGCTGCTGAGAGGGCCGCGCACGCGGACGCTGCGCCCGTCGGCGAAGGTCCATTGATCAGGTGGCGGGTCACCGAACAGCAGGCAGTCATGGACCAGCAGCTCCTCCACCCCCTGCGGCCGGCCCCGGCGGTCGAGGTAGGATGGGGCGCCACAGATGACCCGCCGGTTGGGCGCCAGCTGGCGGGCGATCAGGCTGCTGTCCGCCAGCGCGCCGAAACGGATGGCGAGGTCGAAACCGTTGTCGATGATGTTGAACAGCGTGTCGGCGGCATGCAGGTGGACCTGCAGGCCGGGGTGCAACGCCTGGAATTCCTGCAGCAGGGGGGCCAGGTGGCGGCTGAAGGCCACGGTGGAAGTCAGGCGCAGCAGGCCGCTGGCGGTGTGGCGGCCCTTGGTCGCCTCCATCTCCGCCTCCTCCACCTCCGCCAGGATGCGGACGCAACGGGCATGGTAGGCCGCCCCCTCCTCCGTCAGGGCCAGGGTGCGGGTGGTGCGGTTCAGCAGGCGCACGCCCAACCGTTCCTCCAGCCCGCTGACGCGGCGGCTGATGACGGCCAGCGATTGTCCCAGTTCACGCGCTGCGGCGGACAGGCTGCCGGCCTCAACCACGCGGACGAAGGTCGCCATATCGGAAAAGGTGTCGGCCATATTCTTGCATATAACACAACAGACCTTGCTGACCATGGCGTATTCTTGCGGACATCCAAAGCGCGTACCGTCAGGCCATCGAATTCACCCCCTGATGGAGCACGCAAATGTCCCCCTCCCTGGTCCGCGGCACCGTCCTGGCCCTGATGCTGTCCGCCGCCACCCCGGTAGCCTTCGCCGCCGACACCCTGGTCCAGCCCAAACACCTGACCGTCGACGCCAGCCTGCCCAAGGCGCAGGCCGACGCGGAGATCCTGGCGGCCCGCCGCTACGCCACCTTCTGGTCCACCGGCGACGAGGCCATGGCCCGCGCCGCCCTGGCACCGGACTTCACCGATCGCACCCTGCCGCCGGGCCGCGCCCAGGGCGTGCCGGGGCCGCTGGCCGCCTCCGCCTTCGTGCGGGCCGCCATCCCGGACCTGACCGCCAGCGTCGAACAGCTGGTGGTGGCCGGTGACCGGGTGACCGTGCACTTCCGCTTCCAAGGTCATTTCACCGGCCATTTTGGCGAGGTGCGGGGCAAGGGCCAGACGGTGGATTTCATCGCCACCGACCTCTACCGCGTCCAGGACGGCCGTATCGCCGAGAACTGGCACATCGAAGACAACCTGACCCTGCTGCGCCAGTTGGGCGTGGTGGCCCAGTAAGAGGAGCAACCCGCCATGACCATCGACATCACCGCCAGCCGCCGCAGCTTCCTGACCCATGCCGGCGCCGGTGCCGGCCTGCTGGCCGCCGGCATGGCCCTAGGCGGGTCCGCCGCTGGCGCCGCCGAGTCCAAGACCACCGCCACCAAGCCAGCGCCCCTTAAATCCCAAGGCGGCTTCTGGCCCGGCGACACCCGCCTAGTCATCAGCGTCTCCATGCAGTTCGAGGCGGGCGGCCAGCCGCTGAAGGGTACCGACAGCCCCTTCCCCAAGGTGGACTTCCCCGACAGCGTGCCCAGCGACGCCGTCGCCAACACCTGGTTCGCCTACGGCTATCGCGAGGGCGTGCCGCGCATGCTGGACCTGTGGGACAAGCACGGCGTCAAGGTCACCTCGCACATGATCGGCGAGGCGGTGCGCAAGAACCCGGACCTGGCGCGCGAGATCGTGAAGCGCGGCCATGAGGCCGCCGGCCACGGCCCGCGCTGGAGTTCCGAATACGCCATGAGCCGGGAGGAGGAGCGCCAGTTCCTGACCGATGCCCGCACCATGGTGGCGGAGGTCACCGGCCAGACGCCCGTCGGCTACAACGCGAACTGGTTGCGCCGCGGGCCCCATACCCTGCCGCTGCTGCAGGAGCTGGGCTATCTCTACCACATCGATGACGTCAGCCGGGATGAGCCCTTCATCGAGCAGGTGAACGGCCATGACTTCGTGGTCGTGCCCTACACCCTACGCAACAACGACATCGTCCTGATCGAGGGCCGCAATTACACCCCCACCCAGTTCCTGGAGCAGGTCACGCTGGACTTCGACCAGCTGTATGAGGAGGCGGGCCACCGCCGCCGCATGATGTCCATCAGCGCGCATGACCGCATCAGCGGCACGCCGCAGATGGTGCGGGTGTGGGACAAGTTCCTGACCTACGCCAAGAGCCACCCCGGCGTGACCTTCCTGCGCAAGGATGAGATTGCTCGCTTCGCCGCCGGCAGCCCGCTGACCGTGCGCGAAACCGAAACGATCTGAGGCGGGGGCGGCCATGCACCTGGACCACGCCACCCTGCGCACCGCCGACCTGGAAGCCACGCGCGGCTTCCTGGAGGCAGTGCTGAACCTGAAGCCCGGGTACCGACCACCCTTCGATTTCCCTGGCTATTGGCTGTACGCCGGGGACGCCCCCATCATGCACCTGATCCCGGGATCGGGCGCCCCGGTGGGCCGGGCGGGGGAGATGCTGGACCACGTGGCCTTCCGCATGGATGGCCAGTCGGAACGTTACTGGGCCCTGCGGGCCAGGCTGGAGGGCCTGGCCATCCCCTATTCCACCATGGACCTTCCCGACCTGGGGGAACGGCGGCTGTTCATCCGCACGCCCCCCAGCGCGGGCGGCGGCGCCATCCTTCTGGAACTGGTGTTCCGCGAGGAATAGGCAAACGGCGGGCGCCCGTTTCCGTCCTGCACATCACGGAAACCGGATCTCAGGGCTGAACGTCGATCACCACCATCAAGCCGCCGCCGCCCCGCGATTCGGTATTGTTGTTAGTGGTGTGATGGGGAATATGACAATGGATCAGCCATTTCCCCGGCAGGCGCGCCGTCCAGATGACGTCGTAGCGCTGGCCTGGCCCCACATTCACGGTGTCCGCCTCATACCGCGCGGGCGGCGGCAGCGTCTGTCCATCGCGGGCCACGACCAGGAAGGGCCCGCCATGGATGTGCATGGGATGGATGAAGCCGGTGTTGGTGCCGATGAAGCGCACCTTCAGCGTTTCACCCACCTTCATGCGCACCGTTTCCGTCGCGGGATAGGCACGACCGTTGATGGTGAAATAATTGGGATGGCCGCCGTCCATGGGCATGGCGGGGAAGGTCAGCCCATCGCGCAGCAGCCATTCCTGCAGCTGGATCACATAGTCATGGTCGGCCGGCACCTCGTCCTTGGGGTCGGCGGGGTCGATGATCAGCGCGCCGTACAGCCCCAGGGCCTGCGTGCGGTCTGGGTTGGCGTGCGGGTGGTAGAAATAGGTGCCGTGCTGGCCAGCCGTGAATTCGTAGCTGAACCGCCCGCCGGGCGGGATGGGCGGCTGCGCCACCCAGGCAGGTCCATCCATGGCGTTGGGAACCGTCAGGCCATGCCAATGGACGGTGGTGGGTTCCGGCAGCGCGTTGGTAACGTTGATGCGCACCCGGTCACCCTGCCGGATATGGATGCGCGGCCCGGGGACCTGGCCGTTATAGGCATAGGCGTCAACGGTGACGCCGGGAAGGATGGTCCAGCGGATGACGGACGCGCGCAGGTCGAAGACCTTCACCCCGTCCTCCAGCCGGTAGGGCAACGCACGGTCGCCCATGGCGTCGATACCAAAAGCCGCCGTCACCCGGCGCGGATCCACGGCGGCCATGTCGCGCATCGCTTCGGCCGGGGTATCGCGGTCCATGACCATGCCGGGCGGCATTATGGCCCCACCCACGTCGCGCGCCGACACGTCCAGATTCAGCCAGTTGGCCGGCGCCGCCATGCCGGTGACCAGCGCCAGCAGCGACACGCCACCCAGCGCGGCCACCTGGGAAGCAGTGGCGTCGGATTTCATCTCATGACGATGGTGGCTTCCTTCCCGCTGGGTCATCAACCCATGCTTCATCCCCCGGGCCACCATCCAGACATTGGCGGGGTAGGCCGTGACGAACCCCGCGCCGACGCCCAGCGCCATGGTGCCCCAGAACAGCAGTTCCGCCGGTTCCATGGCGCGCATGTCGCGCCCCATCATCAGGAAGCACATGACCGGTGCCATGCCGGCCATCATGAAGTTCATGCTGATGAATTCCGGCAGGAAGCTGCCACGCACGTTCTGCCAATAGCCGCCGCCCATGGCCGACCGCATGAACAGCGACTGGAAGATGAACAGCCCCATGGCGAACCCGGACAGATATTCCACGATCAGGTCCAGCCACATGGGCAGGCCGAACGCCGCCGTCACCACGGCCGCCAGTACGATGCCGGTAGCGTCCCCCGCCACGCAGTGGATGGTGGAGCCGGCCCCCTGCTTCCACAGAGGCCGGATGAACGCCTCATGCGCGCCAGGCCGGGGTTCCTTGTCGACCAGCACGTACAGCAAAAGGCCGAGAGGTCCGAGATAGAGGGTGATGAGGATGAAGCCCCACTTCATCACCGGCGGTTCCGGGTTGTGGCGATATTGGTCGATACCGACATACACGGCCGACGCCAGCGCCAGGACAAACCAGGCGGCCAGGAAATAATCCACCGGCTGAACCAGCATGGGCGCCCTGCTTCCTTGGGGTTATGGAGGCAGGGCCCTAACAGGCGAAGCTGACGGCGGTTCCTTTACGCCGCCGCGACCGCCGGTTCCCAGGCGAAATCAGGATAGAATTCCGCCATCAGCCGGTCGGTGTAGGCCAGCAGGTTGGGATACTTCAGCACCCGGCGACGCACCTCCGTATCGAAGTAGGGCGTCAGCAGGCTGGCCAGCACGCCCAGCGCCGTGGCGTCCACCGCCGTGGTCCGGTCGCCCAGGAAGTAGGGCTGGTCGCCCAGCAGCAGGGACAGGGCGGACAGGGAGCGGTCGCAGAGATCCGCGATCTCCGCATCCGAATGACGCCCGGGACCGGCGGCGCGCACATTGTTGGTCACCCGCTCCAGCACCTGCTGACGCAGGGTTTCCCGCATGGCTTCCGGCACGCGGTTAAAGAACTGGGCCGGGCCCTTGGCGAAGTTCTCCGGAATCAGCCAACGGCTGTACACCACGGTCCAGTACAGCTGATTTTCCAGCAGACGCTCGATGGTCCAGGACAGCGCCCGCTGCTGGGGCGTGAGGCCGGCGTCCAGATCCACGCCGTAGGTCTTCTCGATATGGGCGCGGATGAAGGTGCTGTCGCCCAGACGGGTGCCGTCATCCTCGATATACGGGATCTGTCCCTTGGGACCCTGGTCGGGCATGCCCTGGGCCTTCACATAGGGCACCCCGGCCATCTTCAGCTGCACCTCCGCCTTGATGCAGAAGGGGCTGGCGTCGGGCAGGCCGAACAAGGCGCCGCCGGTGTAGAGGGTGATGGGCTGGCTGGGGTTGCTCTGGGTGGCGGTCATGGCGGTTTTCCTCGGGGGAGTGGCTTGGGGGATGGTGGCTTGTGGATGCCCACGTTCTACTGCCATCCTGCTGCCAACATGCTGTCAGCAGCGTGACACCAGGATGCCCCCATGAGACGCGCCGACCGCCTGTTCCAGATCATCCAGATCCTGCGCCGCACGCGCCGTCCCCTGACGGCCGACGCCATCGCGGCGGAGCTGGAGACGTCCAAGCGCACCGTCTATCGCGACATCGCCGACCTCATGGCCCAGCGGGTGCCCATCCGGGGGGAGGCGGGCATCGGCTATGTGCTGGACGAGGGGTACGACCTGCCGCCCCTGATGCTGACCCCGGATGAGATCGAGGCCGCCGTGCTGGGCGCGCAATGGGTCAGTACCCAGGCCGACCCCACCCTGGTGCGGGCGGCCCAGGACCTGATCGCCAAGATCGCCGCCGCCGTGCCCGACCGCCTGCGCCCCTATGTGCTGGAGCCGGCGACGCGCATGCCGCCCCGGCGGCCGGCCAGCATGCCGGACAGCCTGGACATGGCCCGCACCCGCACGTGGATCCATGCTGGGCGCAAGATTCGCCTGAGTTACGCCGACGAACTGGGCCGGCCCAGCGACCGCATCGTCTGGCCCGTCACCGTCGCCTATTTCCAGACCGTGCGCCTGCTGGTGGCGTGGTGCGAGCTGCGCCAGGACTTTCGCCATTTCCGCACCGACCGGGTGACGGCCGCCGACTTCTTGGACGAGCGCTATCCCGATCGTCCCACCATCCTGCGCGACCGCTGGCTGCGTGGAATGCAGAGCCAGATTCAGCGGCAGCAGGCCGAAGGCGCGGCCGGGCCATCCGCTCAGGGCTGATGGTCCAGCAGGCTGACCAGATAGAAGGGGCGGCGGCTTTCCCGCACCAGATGGAAGCGCGGCGACCAGGCGAAGGCCTCATGGATACGCCGGGACAGCCGCGACTCCGGATCGGCGGCGAAGAAGTAGTGGTTGGCCAGCAGGCAGACGCCCCCGGGGGCCAGCAAGTCGGCCACCCGCGCCGCCACCCCCTTCAATAGGGCGGGCGTGATGGGCGGCGGCAGGTAGTAGAGCGTGTCCGCGATCACCACCAGGTCGAACTGGCCATCCAGGTCGCGCGGCAGGTCCAGGACATCGCCCTGGCGGAAACTGACATGGGCGTGGGCGGCGGCACGCGCGGCCGCCCGGTCCACCGCCGCCTGGGCGATATCCATCCCGACCACGGCGTCGGCACGGGCCGCCAGCCTGGTGCTGAGCAACCCCAGCCCGCAGCCCAGATCCAGCGCGCGGCTGAACCGGCGCCCAGGAGGCAGGCAGTCGATGATGCGGTCATACTTCCAGCCCTGGTAGCGGTAGCGGTCGCTGCCCGATGCCCACGGATCGCCGAAGGTGCCGTAGGCGTTCTCGAACGCGGCGCGCTGGCCGACCTCACTCCGCCAGCGGCCGATGGCGCCGTCCGTCTTGGCGCTGCGCAGGAACAGGCCGATGTCGGCCGGCGCCATGAAGCGGGCGCGGCGCCACCGGGCGCGCAACCCACGCTCTCCCGGCTGGGGATCCGCCCTGTCGGTGACGGTGCCGTTGGCGGTTTCGGGAAGCGCCACCATGGTCGTTTCTCCAAGGCGGCCAGAAGGAAGCCGGGCGCCATTTTGAATGGAAGGGTCCACGGGTACGACCCACATGACGCTATCAGGGAATTCCAAGCCGAGTCTTAGGATGGGAATACCAGGATATGCGATCCCGGGCCCCGTGCCGGGGCGTTCTTACGCTTATGTTGTATGCAAAAAGGCATATTTGGCCCAGCCAATCAATAGCTGCTCACAGTCGCGACCAATTGCCACGGCAGCGATCCTATCCCACCTTCAATCACACCAAAAATTCGCCGCACCGCAGCGGAATCATAATCTTATGTTTTACTTGGCCGTTTCAGGATGGGGTTTTCCATCGGTTGAAACCGCCGGCCCGGTCGTTGAGAAGGACGGCTTATCACAAATGTCGCCGATCCCTGGGAAAACTCCCGTTGATCTCGACAATATACTAAGCCATAGCTTGGTATATGAACGAACACGACGATATCTTCGCGGCGGCGCTGGAAACGGCGCGGCGGCTGCACCGCAGCACCGCCGCCCTGTCCCGCCGCCTACTGGCCAACCGGCCTGCGGAGGGTATGAGCACGACCAAGCTGGGCGTACTGGGCCAGCTGCACCGGGAGGGGCCGGCCACGGCCACGGCGCTGGCCGCCTATCTGCGCATCCAGCCGCAGTCGCTGACCCGCCTGCTGGCTGATCTGGAGGGCCTGGGCCACATCGCCCGCCGGCCGGACTCGGCCGACCGCCGCCAGGTGCGTATCGAGATCACCGATACCGGCCGCCGGGCCCTGTTCGGCGACGTGCACGGCCGGCGCACCGCCCTGGCCCGCGCCATGATCACCACCCTGACCCCGACCGAGCGCGAGCTGCTGCGCCTGGCGGCCGGCCTGATGGACAGGCTGGCCGACGCCGATCCGGGGTCCGACAACCCGATATCCGAAGAGGGGGACGCCTGATGCGCCGTACCGGACCAATCACCGCCGCGCTGGCGGCATCGCTGTTGGCCACCGTCGCCGGCGCCCAGACCTTCGAGCCCGGCGGTCCGGACGCCGCCGCCTATGGCCAGGCCCAGGGTTATCCCGCCGGTACCTGGGACAATTGGTATGAGAAGCCCCACATGGTCTGGGGCTTCAGCCATTACGACAGCCTGGTGAAGACCCACACCCTGCCGGCGGCGGCCAAGCCCTGGACCTTCAAGCGGGCGGCGGCGGAGCCGGAACTGCACTACGTGCCCGACATCCTGCACCTGAAGGACGGGCCGGTGCTGGGCCTGGCGGACTATATGGCGCGGGTGCCGGCCACCGGCCTGCTGATCCTGAAGGACGACACCATCCTGGTGGAACGTTACCAGTACGGCCGCACGGACAAGGACCGCTTCACCTCGCAATCCATGGCCAAGACCCTGGTCAGCCTGCTGCTGGGGGCCGCCATCGCCGACGGACGCGTCAAGGGTATCGGCGACCTGGCCGAGGCCTATGTCCCCACCCTGAAGGGCAGCGCCTATGGCCAGACGCCGCTGAAGGCGCTGCTGCAGATGTCGTCCGGCGTGGCCTTTGAGGATGCGGAGCCGCGCGGCCTGTACCAGGACATCCACAGCGGGGTGGATGAGGGAACGGCGCTGGCCAAGTACGCCCGCACCACCCCCGCCGGCAGCCGTTTCCAATATTCCTGTGGTGATAGCGAAACCCTGACCACCGTGGTGCGTCACGCCACCGGCCAGTCCCTGTCCGATTATCTGACCGCCAAGGTCTGGCAGCCCATGGGGGCGGAGGCGGAGGCGCGGTGGGAGGTGGACGCCAGCGGGCAGGAGATCGGCTGTTCCGGCTTCAACGCCACCCTGCGCGATTATGGCCGCCTGGGCCGCCTGCTGGCCCACGACGGCGCCTGGGAGGGCAAGCAGCTGATCCCCAAGGACTGGCTGTTGGCCGCCACCACCCTGGACCCGGCCGATGCGCAGGTGGCGTCGGGCACGGCGGCGCACCTTTACGGCTATGGCTACCAGGTCTGGGTGCCGCCCCCCAAGGTCAGCCCCGACGGCCGCCGGCTGTTCGCGCTTCTAGGTGCCGAGGGCCAATACATCTTCATCGACCCCAAGACCAAGCTGGTCATGGTCCAGACCTCGGTCAAAACCGACAACCTGCCCTTGACCAGCCCGCATTCGGAGACGCTGGCCCTGTGGCTGGCGGTAATCCGCGAACTGGAAAAGTGATCAGTCCCCATCCTCCCGCGTATCCGCCGGCTGATGACCCTTCAGCCGGCTGGGCAGCAGGTCGCCGGAGCGTTCCAGGACGGGATAGGCCGCCGCTTCCACCAGATGGGTGTTCACCCGTTTCAGGTCGCGCAGCAGGTCCAAATGCAGGGCGCTGGTTTCCGCGCTGTCCACCCGGCCGGCGCTGAGGCGGGCGAAGTGGGCGGTGGTGGCCTCGTTCTCGCGCCGGCGGAACGCCTCTTTCTCGCCGGCCAGCAGCCGGGCGGCGCGGGCATCGCCGGTCATGAACAGCGAGCCCGCCGTGCGCAGGTTGACGATCAGGCTGTCGACCAGGGCCAGCAGATCCCGTTGCCCCTCGGCCGAGAAAGCCAGCCCGCGCTTCAGCCGCTTGCGCGCCAGCCCCATCAGGTTGCGGTCCACCACATCGCCCGCGTGTTCCATATTCATGGCGAAGGTCAGGATTTCCAGCGCCCGCCGCTGGTCCGCGTCCGACAGGGCGTCGCTGTCCAGGGCGGAGAGATAGGCCTTGATGGCAGTGTTCAGCCGATCCAGCACGTCGTCCATGCGCTTGGTCTCGGCGATGCGCCGCCGATCACCGTCGTCCAGCGCGTCGCGCAGGCCCTGCAGCATGGCCTCCAGCACGTCCACCAGGCGCAGGGCCTCCCGCGCGGCGTTGCCCAGGGCCACCACCGGCGTGTCCTGGGCCGATGGGTCGAGGTAGAGCGGACGGCCCGGATCGGCTGCATCCATCCTGGCCGGCAGCAGGCGGACCAGCAGCCGGGCGTAGAACGGCAGCAAGGGGAAGCACAGCAGTGCCACCGCCGCATTGAACAGCGTGTGGAAATCGGCCACCGCCCGGGTCACGTCCGGCTCCAGCCCCACCATCAGGGGACCGAGGTGCCCGAGCGCCGCCAGCCCCAGCAGCACCGCCGCCGCCCGGTTCAACAGGTTGCCCAAGGGCAGGCGCCGGGCGGCGGGGTCGTTGCCGGCGGCCCCTTCCAGCACCGGGTTGATGGCGGTGCCCAGGTTGGCGCCCAATACCAGGGCGAAGGCGGCGTGCGGCGGCACGGCCCCCTGCGCCGCCAGCGACATGGTCAGCAGCACCACCGCCACGCTGGAATGGGCGGCCCAGGTCAGCGCCGCCGCCAGGATGACATCCACCACCGGTTCGGTGGCGATGGCACCCAGGATCAGGCGCAGGCTGGGCGCGTCCTCATAGGGCGCGATGATCGCCAGCAACTGGTGCAGGGCCATGAGCATGAGGCCCAGGCCGATGAAGGCGCGGCCCATGTCGCGCGACGGGCTGACGCCCCGGCGGAACAGCAGGAAACCCACCAGGATCAGCACCGGAGCGATGGAGGCGACGTTGAAGGACAGGGCCTGGACGATCAGGGTGGTGCCCACGTTGGCGCCCAGCATGACGGCCAGAGCCGGCACCAGATCCACCAGCCCGCCGGCCACGAAGCCTGAAACCATCAGGCCGGTGGCCGTACTGCTCTGCAGCAGCGCCGTGACGCCCATGCCCACCAGGAAGGCCTGGAACCGGTTGGCCAGCGCCCGGCCCAGGACCGCGCGCAGACGGGCACCGAAGGCGCGCTGCACACCGGTTTGCACCATATGCACGCCCCACAGCAGCAGGGCGACGGCGCCCGCCAGCTCGGCGATGGCGAAGGTGAAGTCCATGACGGCCAGGGTCCGCCCCAGGGCGCCCCGACGCAACACGGATCATGGGACTAGGAAGATGGGGGCACCACCTTCACCTCCACCGCCGGCGCGTCCGGTTCCAGGAAGCGCAGCAGCGCCTCCCCCTCCTCCCGCAAGGCCGCCTCGTGCGCGGTGGCCAGGGGAAGGAAGGGCTCCAGCGTCAGGGTGGCCAGCTTGGCCTTGCGCACCGTTTTCCAGATGCCGGCGACAAAGCCGTCCACCAGGAAGGTGGCGGCCACCTGAAGGTTCTTGGACACGATGCGCGGGCGCCAGGCCTCGTCCACGATGCGGGTGCGATCGGCGTGGGCCAGGATGAGGTTGTCGAAGGCGGGCACGTAGCGCACGGGCGCCGGCGTCTCCGGCGGCGGTCGGGGGGCGTCCGGCAGGTCCCACAGCGCCCTTCCCTTCTCATCCCGCAGCACCACCAGTTCCGCCGCCATGGACTCCAGCACCGGCTTCAGCCCCTTCAGCCCGCACCAGGCCTGCATGTCGGCAGCGGTGGCGGGGCCGAAGGCGGCAAGATAGCGGCGCACCAGCCCCTGCAGGTCGCCCTGCAAATCCACCGGCCGCTCCAGCCATTCCTCCGCCGCCACGTACAGCGGGTCGTTGGCGATGCCCCAGGGGCCGTCATCCGGCGCCGTCACCAGCGGCAGATGGCAGCGCACCGCGTGCCCCATGGCGCGGTCGTCCGCCTCATCCGGGAAGGCCTGGACCAGATGGGCGCGCAGGTCGGTGAAGGTGCGGGGCAGGGACATGAAGGGCCGGGCCACGGCGGCGATGGGCAGGGGGTCGATATGGCGGGTGCGGTCGCCCAGGCCGAAGAAGGCGGCGGTCAGCATCGGCTGCATCAGGCCGCGCCAGGCGGCGTAGTCGGCGGCGCTGACCAGATGCTGGGTGCCGCGCAGCAGGGTGGCGCGCACCACGTGGCGTTCGCGCAAAGCCGCCAGCAGGTCGTCGCGCCGGAAGCCCAGCAGGCGGGACCACAGGCCGATGAAGGGCGGGCGCGGTTCCTGCGCCTGCAGGCCCGCCGTCGCCTCCACCGCCGCGACCACGCCGGCGGCATGGCGCGACAGCAGCATCTGGCGGGCCAGCAGGGCACGGTTCAGGGCCGCGCGGCTCATGACCTTGTTATCTACATTGGTCATTGTGGTAATCCTTCCGAACCAGATGCCCATTATTCGTCAAATGCCGGGCGGTCATGCGGCCGGCGGTGGGAATAGGTCCCTGGCGGGGCTTTCCCTGGTGCCCATATCAGGCATAATGACCTGAATTCGCGCTTGGAAAAGTGCGACCGTCCCCTTGTAGCCCAGGAGCCTGCGATGACCGCCCGCACCACCCTCTCCGCCCTGGGCGTCGCCGCCCTGCTGGCCCTGCCCCTGTTGGCCCCCGCCGCGGCCACCGCCCAGGTCGCCGCCCCGCAGGTGGGCAATGTGGAACTGAAACAGCCCCTGCCCTACCCTTATGACGAGGCCATCGACAACGCCGCCGTGAACGCCCAGGTGGACGCCGCCCTGGCCAAGGCGAAGAAGGAGCACAAGCGCGTGCTGCTGGACTTCGGCGGCAACTGGTGCGGCGATTGCCGCGTGCTGGCCGGCCTGGTGGAACTGCCGCAGGTCCACAGCTTCCTGGACAAGAATTACGTCATGGTGACGGTGGACGTGGGCCGCTACACCAAGAACATGGACGTGCCCGCGCGCTTCGGCGTGCCGAAGTTCAAGGGCGTGCCCACCGTGCTGGTGGTGGAGGCCGACGGCACCCTGGTGAACGGCGACGCCAGCTTCGACCTGACCGACGCCCGCCACATGGACCCGCAGGCCGTGGTCGACTGGCTGGCCAAGTGGGCCCCGCCGTCGAAGACGGCGTCCCGTTAAAGGCAGCGTCGAAGGCGGCGTCCCGATGAGGCACGGCGTCACAAGACCGTAACGCAAGGGCCCTATCACAGGCAGATGAAGGAACCGCCTTCATCCTGTCCGTGATGGGGCCTTTTGCTGTCGACTTCAAATTCCCCTTGGCCTTGGGCCTTGCTGGCGTTGTACCCGCTGGCCGGCCTGCTGGACCCGCTGCTGGTCTCGGCCGTGCCCGGCTGGGCGCCATGGAACGTGCGCGCCGGCATCGGCCTGGCCCTGGTCATGGCCTGGGGCCCCCGGCGCCTGCCCCTAGTGATGGCGGCGGCCGTCGCCGGCTTGGCCCTGCGCGCCGTCCTGGTGCCGGCCAGCCACCCCCTGGCCGCGAGCATGGCCATCCCCTCCCTGGCCGAACCGCTGGTCTTCGCCTTGCCCGCCCTGCTACTGGCCCGCCGCCTGCGCCAGGATGGCGAGGGCTTCGTGCTGGAGGATGTGGACGGCGTCATGCGCCTGGCCGGCCTGACCATGGCCGGGGCGCTGGGGCAAAGCCTGCTGCTGCTGGCCCTGGCCTGGGTCCTGCCGGCCTGGCCCCTGGCGGGATGGACGTTGACCGGCTGGGACGGGCGCGCCATGACCGCCGACCCGCTGACCGTGGCCCTGCAGCATTGGGTGGGCGACGTGGCCGGCGTCACCGTGGTGGCGCCCCTGGCCCTGATGGTGCCGCGTCTGACGCGCCATCTGCACCCGGCCCGCCTGTTGCGTGCCCAGATCCTGGGCCAGGTCGCCGGCATCTGCCTGTCGGTGGCGGTGATCTTCCCCCGGGTAGTGGGGTCGCGCTTCTACCCCGTGTTCATCCCCCTGGTCTGGGTGGCGGCCGGCAGCGGCCTGCCCGGCGCCGTGTTGGCCTTGGCCGGGCTGGAGGCCGCACTCAGCCTGGGCATCGCCGTTTGCGACATCCAGCCCTATCAGGCGCTGAAGCTGCAAATCCTGATGCTGTCGCTGGCCATGACCGGCCTGCTGCTGGGCGCCGTCATCTCGGAACGCGAGCGGGTGCGGGCCGCCGCCGCCAAGGGCGAGGCGCGACTGAAGACCCTGATCGAGCTGGCGCCCGACGGCATCGTCATCCTGGACGCCGACGGCCGGGTGGAGGAGGTCAACCGCCTGGTGGCCGACCTGACGGGCCGGACGCCCGATAGCCTGCGCGGCCGTCCCCTGGCCGACCTGCTGCACCGTGAGAGTGGCGAAGAATGGCTGGTCGCCGCCGACGGCCGCCCCCTGCCGGTGGAATCGTCCCTGGCCATGGTCGAGGAGACGGGCGGGGTCATGGGCGTACTGACCATTCGCGACATCTCCGCCCGCAAGCGCGCCGCCGCGGCCCTGGGCCAGCACCGCGCCGCCGCCGAGCAGGCCAGCCGCAGCCACCTGACGGAGGAACTGGCGGCCGCCCTGGCGCACGAGCTGAACCAGCCCCTGTCAGCCATCGTCAGCTACACCGGCGCCTGCCGCCGCATCCTGGAATCCGAAAGCCAGTCCAAGGCGCTGGAGCTGATGGGCAAGGCCGCCGCCCAGGCGGAGCGGGCCGGCGCCATCATCCGCCACCTGCGCGAATTCTACCGCACCGGCCAGGTGGACAGCGCCCCGGTACCCGCCGGCGACCTGGTGGCCGGCGTCGCCCGCCTGCTGGCGGATGAGGTGGCCAACGCCGGCGCACGGCTGGACGTGGTGGTCGGGGATGGCTTGATCCTGTCCATCGACCGGGTGCAGGTGGAACAGGTGCTGATCAACCTGGTGCGCAACGCCCTGGACGCCCTGGCCGACGGGGCCACCACCGACCGCCGCATCCTGATCGACATGCGGGCGGCGGAAGACGGGGCGGCCCCCCCGACCCGGGCCGACATCCGCGTGGCCGACACCGGCCCCGGCATCGCGGAGGAGGTGGCGGGCCGCCTGTTCGCGCCCTTCACCACCACCCGGCCCACGGGCATGGGCCTGGGCCTGAGCATCAGCCGCGGCATCGTCGAGGCCCACGGCGGCCGCCTGCGGGCCGGCACCGGCACGCTGGGCGGTGCCGCTTTCTCGTTTTCCCTGCCTTTGGTGCTGCCCGCCGAGGAAGCGCCCACCCAGGAGGCACCCAATGCCGCAGCCTGAACTGACCCTGGCCATCGTCGATGATGACGAGGCGGTGCGCGACGCGTTGAGCGCCCTGTTCCAGGCCGAAGGCTACCCCGTGGCGACATACCCCTCGGCCATCGGCTTTCTGGAGGCCGGGGCCGACGGTGAGCCCGGCTGCGTCATCGCCGACATCAACATGCCGGGCATGACGGGCCTGGAGCTGCAAGCGGAGCTGGCGCGGCGCGGTTGTCCCCTGCCCATGATCATCCTGACCGGCCAGGGTGACGTGCCCAAGGCGGTGACGGCCCTGAAGGCCGGGGCGGTGGATTTCATCGAGAAGCCCTTCGCCATCGACGCCCTGGTGCGGGCGGTGGAGACGGCCATGGCGCGCTTTGGCCACACCCTGCGCCACCAGGCGGAATCCCAGGCGGCGCAAAGCCGGCTGGAGACCTTGAGCACCCGTGAGCGCGAGGTCATGGACCTGCTGGTGGCCGGCCATCCCAACAAGGTCATCGCCTGGAAGCTGGGCATCAGCGCCCGCACGGTGGAAAACCATCGCGCGCGGGTCATGGAAAAGACGGGCTGCGACAACGTACCCGCCCTGATCCACCTGAGCATGGCCGCGACATGACGGCCCCGACATGACGACCCCTACATGATGGACAGCCGGCGGCGGCATCAGGCGGCGGCCCGGGTCTCCATCACGGCGGACAGCAGGCAGTAGCCAACACCGCGCAGGGTGTGCAGCAGGCGGGGCTGGCCCGGCCCATCCAGCCGGCGGCGCAGGCGGGAGGCCAGGGCGTCCACGGCATTGTCGGCCACGTCCAGGTCGCCGGCCCACAGCCGGTCGAGGATGGCGCTGCGCGGCACCACCGCCCCTTCCGCCTGCAGCAGCAGGACCAGCAACTGGAACTCGCGCGAGGACAGCAGGATGTCGCGGCCGGCGCGGCGCACCCGGCGCTGGCGCACATCCACGGTCAGGTCATCCAGAACATAGGCCAGACGCGGCCCCTGGCGCTTTAGGCGCAGCAGGGCCAGCAGGCGGTCCACCACCAGGTCGCCGGTCAGGGCGGCGTCCATCTGGTCATCGGCGCCCAGCGCCAGGGCGCCGGCGCGGTCCGCCTGCTCCGCCGCCAGCGTCACCACCAGGGCGTCGGCGAAGATCCGCCGTGCGCGGCTCAGGCGCTCGCGCAATTGACGGGTATCCTCGGATAGCACCACGACGTCGGTCATACGGGGCGCCGGCGGCAGGGCCGCCAGGATGTCGACCTGCCAGCCGCGTTCCCGCAGCAGCCGCGACAGCCGCGCGACGCAGGGCGAAGCCTTGCCGATGATAAGGGCGCGCATGGGAATCACCCGCCTGGTGGAACCATGCCGGCTACCCTAGGCGGCGGCCGCCAGCGCCGATATCCGGTATACTACCTAACGCTCCCGCCTATCGTTTCGGAGCCTGCCGTTTCGGGGCCGGCGCCGCCCAGCACATAGCCCTGGTGGCCACGGGTGTGCAGCGGCACGACCGGCCCCAGGGCACGGCGCAGGCTATGGATGTGCGCCGTCAGGCGGCCGGCGCTGTCCGTCGCATCGGGCCACAGCCGGGCCCGCAGTTCCGCCGCCGGCACCACCTGCCCGGGCCGTTCGGCCAGCAGCACCAACAGATCGAAATCCAGGGGCGCCAGCGCCAGCGGCCGCCCCCGGCACCAGGCCAGCCGGCGGTCGACGTGCAGGGCGAGATCGCCCACCCGCAGGGCGCGGTCGCCGGGCGCCGCCAGCCGGGCCAGCGCCGACAGGGCCGCCGCCACCGCCGTCGCCGCCGTATCCAAAGGCAGCACCATGTGCGCGCCGGCCCGCAGCAGGGCGGACTCGGCCTCCGTTCCCACAGTGGCCAGGCACAGGGTGGGCCATCCTTCCCTGAGATGACGCGGCAGCGCCCCGGCATCGGCGGCGATCAGCAGGCGGACATCGGGCGTGCCGTCCGCCATGACGTCCCAGCCCAAGGTCGCCAGTTCCCGGATCAGTCCCCCGGCGTCGCAGTCCAGCGCGGTCAAGGCAAGGCGGCCCGTCATCGTCCCGTCATGTATCGGTCAAATGAAATTCACAAGAAAATGGGCAGTGCCTAAGGCCTTATGCCGCCACAGCGATCGGCGATACCTGAAATTTCCGTCAGGCTGCCGTCAAGATCCGCATCCCGTCCCGACTGTACCAGCGCGGCACGCGATTTTGCAAAGCGCCGTCCAAGGTGCCGCGATCAACGAAGGGGGACGATGATGACGACGAAGCCGGAGACCCGCCCGAACCGGGCCAGACTGATGATGGGCGCCGCCGCCGTGGCCATGGCGCTGGGCGCCCTCGCCCCGCCTGCCCGCGCGGCAGACCCTGCCCCCTCTGGCGCAGCCGACGCCGATGCGCCCATGACCGAGATCGACGTGGTGGCCAAGGTCATGCGCGTCTCGCCCTCCAACGTGCCGCTGGAGGCGACGGAGCCCACGTCCATCGTTCCGGAAGGCTTCCTGCGCGACAACATCGTCCCGCTGTCCAGTTTCGACGACATGGTGAAGTTCCAGCCCAGCGTCTATGCCCAGAGCCCCAACGGCCCCGGCCTGGGCAAGGCGGAAACGCTGAGCCTGCGCGGCTTCCAGGACAGCCAGTTCAACATCACCTTCGATGGCATCCCCTTCGGCGACGCCACCGACCTGCACCACACCAGCTCCGCCCTGTTCGTCGCCCACGACATGGGCCAGGCGGAAGTGGACCGGGGCCCCGGCACCGCCTCCACCATCGGCAAGGCCACCTTCGGCGGCACCCTGGGCTTCCTGTCCAAGACCCCGTCGGAGGATCCGGGCGTCACCGCCTACGGCACCTATGGCAGCTGGAACACCAAGGGCATCGGCGGGGAGGTCGACACCGGCCGTACCGTGCTGGGCCGCATGTTCTTCGACGTGCAACGCACCACCTCGGACGGCTACCTGACCGGGGCGGAAGAACAGCGCACCAACTATTTCTTCAAGGATGTGCTGGACATCGGGGAGCGCACGACGGTGACGCTGGTGGCCAGCAAGAACCATTCGTTCGAGTACACCACCCAGGGCGTCACCCTGGCCGACCTGGCCAAGTACGGCGACAACTGGGGCCTGGGCGACAACCCCAAGGCCCAGTCCTATTACAAGTACCAGCCCAGCCGCTACACCTCGGACTTCGACTACATCCGGGTCCAGTCGGAACTGACGGACAGCCTCAAGCTGGACAACACCGCCTATACCAACGGCTTCGGCCATCATTACAAGGAATCGTCGGACGCCAGCGACAGCAACCCCAAGGATGTGGGCGTCACCGTCTACAACGCCGCCGGCAAGAAGGTGGCCACCTATGCCGGCGACATCCCGGGCAAGGAGGCCAACGCCAACTACCGCACCTTCGGCGACACCCTCCGCCTGACCGACAGCCTGTCCTTCGGCGACATCAAGGCCGGCGTCTGGTACGACCGCCAGCTGGACCACCGCCATTCCGAATCCTATGACTGGACCCAGAACATCCTGGTCACGGGCAAGTACGGCACGCCCTACACCTATCGGTACCGCGACCTGAACACCACCTGGCAGCCCTATGCCGAGTTCGACTGGAAGGTCACGCCGGACCTGACCCTGATCCCGGGCGTGAAGGTCACCAGCTTCACCCGCGACGTCGACGCCCTGTACAACAAGACCAAGCCGCCGGCGCCGCTGAACTACAGCGAGACCTATACCGAGGCCCAGCCCTCCATCGCCGCGCACTACACCATCCAGGAAGGGTGGACCGCCTACGCCCAGGTGGCCAAGGGCTTCCTGGCGCCGCCCATCGATGTCTTCCAAGTGGCCAAGATCGCCTCGATCAAGCCGGAAGAGACCATGAACTACCAGATCGGCACCGCCGTGCAGCACGGCCGCTGGATGGTGGGCGCCGACGCCTATTACATCGACTTCAGCAATTACATCTCCACCAGCCAGGTGCCCGGCACGACGGAGACCACCTTCGTCAACGGCGCCGGCGCCATCTACAAGGGCCTGGAGATGGAGGCGCAGTACGCCCTGACGGACGCCCTGTCGCTGTACGCCAACGCCAGCCTGAACCACGCCCAGTACAAGGACAATTACGTCTGGGTGGCGAACACGCCGCAATGGATGGCCACCACCGGCGTCATGTACGACAGCCCCGAGGGCCTGTACTTCTCCGCCATCGGCAAGGTGGTGGGCCCGTTCTACGGCCAGGACAACACCACCGACGCCAAGACCGGCCAGCCGGACTTCGCCAACGCCTATCGCATCCACCCGGTGTTCACCGCCGACGTCTCGGTGGGCTGGCGCCTGAAGGACCTGGGCTATCACCTGGTGGACGTCACCCCCAGCCTGAAGATCGGCAACCTGTTCGATACCCACCGCATCAACGGCTTCGCCGGCACGCAGTCCGCCACCGGCGACGCGCTGTATTGGACCACGCCGGGCCGCAGCGTGTTCTTCAACCTGTCGGTGACGGGGTGGTGATGAGGATGGGTTTACGCATGTTCCCTCAAGCGCCGGGCGCCGCCATCCGGCGGCTTGGCTGTCCTCGATTTCCAGTCCACTCCGTTCCCCGGAAATCTCCGGCGGCTGCAGTCGCAGCCTACACCGGCATGAGGCGGCGCCTCATGCCGGTGGTCCTGGCGGCCGGCCTAATGACGGGCCCCGCCTGGGCCGAAGCACCGGCCACGCCCCAGGACGGGATGGTGCTGGAACGGGTGGTGATGCTATCCCGCCACGGCGTGCGCAGTCCCACCAAGGGCCTGGCGGAACTGCGCCGCCTGTCGGACCAGGACTGGCCGGCGTGGCCCGTGGACCGGGGCATCCTGACCCCCCATGGCGCCGACGCCATCCGCCAGCTGGGCCTGTACCTGGGCGCCCAGTACCGGCAGCGCGGCCTGCTGGCTGCCGACCGCTGTCCCGCCGAGAACAGTATATTCGTCTGGGGCGACAGCGGCGACCAGCGCACCCGCGCCAGCGCCCAGGCCCTGGCCGAGGGTCTGGCCCCCGGCTGCGGCCTGAAGGCCCATGGCCTGGCGCCGGACAGCCCCGATGTGCTGTTCGACGCCGCGTCGGGCGGCGCCTGCCCCATGGACGCGGATGAGGCCACCAAGGCGATGGTCGCGGCCAACGGCGGCGACATTGCCACCGTGCCGGCCAACGTCGCGCCCGCCCTGGCGGCCCTGGTGCAGGTGGTGGCACCCAAGGCCTGCGCGCCGCGCGGCCCCTCCGATTCCCCCGCCGGCGCCTGCTTCGCCACCGGCCCCGCCAAGGTGGTGGACAAGGGCGGCGAGGTGAAGGTGGACGGGCCCCTGGCGCGGGGCGCCATGCTGGCCGAAAGCGTCTTCCTGGAATATGTGCAGGGCATGCCCGCCGACCAGGTGGGCTGGGGCCGCGCCGGCACGCCGCAGGCCCTGGCCGCCATCCTGCCGGTGCATGACTACCAGGCCGACCTGACCCGCCGCACGCCTTATATCGCCAGCCACAACGGCGCGCTGCTGGCCCGCCAGATAGTGGCCGGGGTGACGGGGGAGGCGCCGGCCGCACCCCTGGCGCCCCCCTTGGCGCCCGTGCCGGCGGGGGCCAGGCTTATCTCCATCCTGGGGCATGACACCAACCTGTCCAACGTGGCCGGCCTGCTGGGCCTGGACTGGACCCTGCCCAGCCAGCCGGACAAGACGGCACCCGATACCACCCTGGCGTTCGAGGTCAGCCGCGACACCGCCACGGGCAAGCGCTATGTCCGGGTGGCGCTGTACTACCAGACGCTGGAGGATCTGCGGCAAGCCGCCGCCCTGACGCCGGCCCATCCGGCGGGTAAGGTTGACCTGCCCCTGCCCGCCTGTGGCGGCGACCGCTGCACGGTGGAGGACTTTGCCACCCTGGTGCGCAAGGCGGTGCCGGCGGCCTGCTGGCGCTGAGGGGCGAAACCGACGGGCGGCCTTCCCATCATCCGCCGCCCGTGAGGGAGAGGCGGGGCGGTCTGCGGAACCGCCCCGCCTTCCGTCTTTTGGGGGCCGGCAAGATCCGAATCGCCGCTTTTGAAGCAACGGGCGGGACAGCCTGGCCGTCCCGCCCGCCGGTCAGTGGTCAGTGATGGCCGTTGGCCCGGGCGGCGACGCCGGCCTTTTCCTGGGCCTGGGCCCAGACCTCGGCGACGGCCGCCGCCGCCGGCCGGTCACGCTCCGCCTCTCCATCGGCCTGGATGGCCTCACCCGTCCACAGGATGCTGGCCGCGCGGGCCTGCGTGGCGGGCACCACCGTCTGCCAGATCTCATTGGCCTGGCCGTGGCCCCAGCTCCAGGTTCCCATGGCCAGCGGGCCCTTGGGGATGGGATGCGGGTTGCCGAAGACGTTCCAGTTCTGGCCCGAGTCGATCCAGGGCCGGATGGCCTGGAAGGCGCCGCCGCCGCCATAGGTCCACAGGGAATCGACGTTCATCTGGCTGGGCGGCCGCTGCAGCAGGGACGAACCGTTGCCGTCGCCGCTGACATAGGCCAGCAGGCCCGACGCCTTGTTGACGATGGAGAAGCCGCTGGTCCACTGGGTGGCGGTGAAGACGAAGGCGGCGGGCGCCTGCGTGGCGTAATTGTCGTCCACCACCAGGGCGCCGGCCGTGTTCTTGGGATCGACGGACAGCTGCAAATAGGGCGCCATGCCCGAAATGAAGGAGAAGGTCTGGGTGGGCCGCGGCCACACGGCGCTGACGGTCTGGACCTGCCAGATCTCGTTGCCGGCGCCCCCGCCCCATGTCCACGTGCCGACGACGGTGCCCACCACCGGGTGGCCGCCCAGGGCGTTCAGGTTTTGGGACGTCCGCAGGGCCAATCGGATGGCGGTGAAATCCTGGTTGGGTCCGGTCTTCTGCCAGACGTCGCCATGGCCGGACAGGCCGACCGGCTTGTCATCGCCGCCGAAGGCCAAATACGTGCCGGTAGCCACGTTCTTGAGGTAGAAGCCGTTCAGCGCCGGCTCCTCCACCCATTGCTGGTTGGCGTCGGTGCCGTCCAACCATCGCATGATGATACGGCCGGGGTTGGCGGGGTCGTTGGAGACGACCAGATCAGGCAGGGCACCGACTTGGATGACAAGGTTCGAGTTGACGCTCATGTCGTTTTCTCCCGTTGTCTGCGGCGGCCCATTCCTGCCTCGCGGGACAGGTGCGTCGTTCATGGAGGCATGGGACGGCCGCCCAGGGGCGGACACCGGCGGCGCCTGCACCCCTTATGGTCCGGACCTGAGGGCATAGGACCGGAGGGACTTTTGCGATACTCGACAGGGGCAACCGCCCCGGGCCCATCCGGCGGCCTTACAATGTCACCACCACCGTTTAAATAGTAGAGTATCTGAGTCAGTAAACCTTAAGGGGATATTTTGGTTAACGGCGTATTGATAGGGTGTCGCCACTTCATTATTGCCATCTTTAATGTTTAGGATTTGTGACCTTCGTTTCCTGCCCCCCTATCCGCGATCGCCGGTAAAGTCCGTGCCCCGCCCGGGCAGGGCCGGTAAAGTCCGAGTCCAGGAAAAAGCGCCAGAGCAGAACAGCCCCGTCCCAAGGTCGGGGCCGGTAAAGTCCGAGTGGACCGGGCGCCCCTGGGCCTGAGCGGCGGCCCGCGGCCATGCCGCCTCCCTCCCTCAACCATCCTGCCCGCCGGAAAGGCCCGGACTCCCACCGGAAAGGCCGGTAAAGTCCGAACCCAAGGGCGAGTCGGAACCGCTTTCGAGTCCGCCGGAGTCGATCCCGCGCGCCCGGACGGGGTGATTCGTCACGATTCGGCTCGGACTTTACCGGCCAGGATAGAGTTATCCACAGACTCGGGCGTGTCTCCCCCGGACTTTACCGGCCACAGGATGCGCCGGCGCCCATGGGGCGCATGGGAAGAACAGTTTTCCCCCGGACCTTGCCGGCCGGATGCCGGACTCTACCGGCCCGACTCGGGTTTATTTCCCGGACTTAACCGGCACCTCAAATAACAGACTCCAAATACCCCACAAATAGCGGGGGCCGGTAAAGTCCGACCTAGATTTAGTGATTTGGCTTTGAAACACTCCGGCCATCAACCGACATCGACCGACCGACTGGCAGGGAGCGAAGGGCGCCATGGCCGACATTCACCGTCTCATCCTGGAACATGGCGTGGACCGGGCGCGCGAGATGGCGACCAGCAAGAGCGGCCGGGCCCTGGTGGACGTGGCCGCCGCCATGCTGGCCCAGGAAGAGGACAGCATGGGCATCACCCATGCCGGCTTCGCCCTGACCAGCCTGCCCCACCGTTCCATCGACAAGGCGGCGGAGCCGGAATACCACCGCAAGGAAACGGGGCGCTGCACCCTGATCGTGCAGAGCGGCCGGCACGCCGACGGCAGCCTGGTGGGCGTGCCCTATGGCGCCAAGGCGCGCATGATCCTGCTGTACCTGCAGACGGAGGCGCTGAAGACCAACTCCCGTCAGGTGGAGCTGGGTAAGAGCTGGCATTCCTGGCTGAAGGCTATGGGGGAGAGCCCCGGCGGCAAGACCTATCGCCTGGTGATGGAACAGGCGCAGCGCATCACCGCCTGCAGCCTGCAGTTCCTGTGGGAGACGGACGCCTCGGTCACCCGGCAGAACGCCGGCTTCGTCAATAATTCCATCCTGTTCAAATCCAACCCCGACCAGCGCCAGGTGGCCCTGTTCCAGGACGTGATCGAGCTGAACGAAAGCTTCTACGACAGCCTGAAGCAGCACGCCGTGCCCGTCTCCGAAGCCGCCTTGCGCCACATCAGCGCCAGCAGCACCGCCATCGACGTCTACATCTGGCTGGCCTACCGCCTGCATGTGCTGAACCAGGCGACGCCGGTGCGCTGGGCCGCCTTGCGCCGCCAGTTCGGCGAGCACTACGCCAAGCTCAGCCACTTCAAGCCGGTGTTCCTGGACGCGCTCGCCCTGGCCACCGCCGTCTATCCCGAGGCCAAGGTCGAGATCGCCGACGACGGGATTGTCCTGCACCCCTCGCGCCCGCCCATCGCGCGAAGGGAGGCGGCACTTATTGCGTAACAGCCAAGATGGAGGCTATACTTCTTTTGCGTGTATTTTGCGACTCGACAAAGCCATAGGTCGCAACCCTCACAGTTAACCTGCTTACCCGCCGAAGACTTGGGCGGGTGTCTCTCCTGCGCTTGGACATGGTCCCCGACCAGGGCTTTGACACGCTTCAAGGGGTGAAGGAATGGCAAATCCAGGCCGCGCGCCTCGCCGTATTCACGTCGCGCTTCTCGGCTTGGGTGCGGTGGCGGTCCTGCTCGCTGCCCTGTTCTTTTTCCGGCCCATGTCACTCCTGCAGCAAACCGAAGCCGTCGCCGACTTTTCCAGCCTTCAATCGAAGGCTCCCCATCCGGACCTTCCGCCGCCACCGGAATCCCCGGTCCCTCCGGCAACGCCGGCGGAACCCGCCCCGCCCGCCGACTTGCGCAAGGTCGATGATGTATTGAAGACGCTGGCCCCCGCCAATGTCGCGTTCAATACGCCGGATCGGGCCCGCCTTGGCCAAGCCTTGGTCATTACCGCCAAGATTTCCACCCGCCTTCCCACCAACGAACTCCAAGTGTTGATCGAGGGCCCGGGTTCGGTGGCCGTCGGTACGCTACAGGTCTCCAGCCGAATGTCGGCAACATTGAGTGGCGGCGCCTTCGACGTGACCCCTGCCGGCCCTCAGGAGCAGTGGATGTCGGACAATCAGGTGACAACTTGGACCTGGACGGTCACGCCCAAGGTGGCGGGGCCGCAGATGCTGATATTGTCATTCGATGCCCTGATCAGCATCGACGGGCAACAAGCGCCGCGCACCTTGAACACCTTCGCCCGTCAGGTAATGGTGGAGGTCGGCTGGCCGCGCACGGCGACTGAATGGCTGGAATTCATCAAGACCAAAGGCGGCGATATTTCCTGGATTTGGGCCTCGCTGCTCGTCCCCCTGGGTGGCGCGATCTGGGCGCTCATCAAGTGGCTGCGCAAGCCCCCCTCGGCCCCTCCCCCCGCCGACTATTCCTGACGCCTAGCCGATGACCCTGGCGCCAGTATCGCCCCGGCCCTACACTACCCGGGCGTGCAGAAGCGGATAGGGTGGGGCCGGTGGTAGCGCGGGTTTCGACGGTGGCCTTCCAGGGGGTGGACGTCCTGGACATCGACGTCCAGGTGCAGATGTCGGGCGGGCAGGTGGCCTTCACCGTGGTGGGTCTGCCGGACAAGGCGGTGGCCGAGAGCCGGGAGCGGGTGCGGGCGGCCTTGCATGCCCTGGGCCTGGCCCTGCCGCCCAAGCGCATCACCGTGAACCTGGCGCCGGCCGACGTGCAGAAGGAGGGCAGCCACTATGACCTGCCCATCGCCATCGCCCTGCTGACCGTCATGGGCATCCTGCCGGATGAGGACATCAAGGGCTTCTGCGCCCTGGGCGAACTGGCGCTGGACGGCGCGCTGACGGCCGTGGCCGGCACCCTGCCCGCCGCCATCCACGCCGTCGCCACCGACCGGGGCCTGATCTGCCCGGCGGCCTGCGGCGGGGAGGCCGCCTGGGCCGGGGAGCTGGAGGTGCTGGCCCCCCGCACCCTGCTGGAGCTGATCAACCACTTCAAGGGCACCCAGGTGCTGTCCCGCCCCCAGCCCAAGATGGAGGAGGATGAGCCGGGCGCCCTGCCGGATCTCGCCGACATCAAGGGGCAGGAGACGGCGAAGCGCGCGCTGGAGGTCGCGGCCAGCGGCGCGCACAACCTGCTGATGGTGGGGCCGCCGGGGTCGGGCAAGTCCATGCTGGCCGCCCGTCTACCGGGCCTGCTGCCGCCCCTGGAACCGGCGGAAGCGCTGGACCTGTCCATGATCCATTCCGTGGCCGGCAAGCTGGAGGGCGGGCGCCTGATGCGCCGCCGCCCCTTCCGCGACCCGCACCACAGCGCCAGCCTGCCGGCCCTGGTGGGCGGCGGGGTCCGGGCCAAGCCGGGGGAGATCAGCCTGGCCCACCAGGGCGTGCTGTTCCTGGATGAGCTGCCGGAATTCGCGCGGCCCACGCTGGAGGCCCTGCGCCAGCCGCTGGAGACGGGACGGGCCACGGTGGCGCGGGCCAACGGCCATGTCACCTATCCGGCGCGGGTGCAACTGGTGGCGGCCATGAACCCCTGCCGCTGCGGCCATCTGGACGACCCGGCCCAGGCCTGTGGCCGCGCCCCCAAATGCGCCGCCGACTACCAGTCCAAGATTTCCGGCCCGCTGTTCGACCGCATCGACCTGCATGTCGACGTGCCGGCGGTGAAGGCGTCCGACCTGTCCCTTCCGCCGCCGCGCGAGACCAGCACCATCGTGGCCGCCCGCGTGTCCCGCGCCCGGGCCATCCAGGCGGCGCGCTACGCCGCGCTGGTGAAGCCGGGCCACCCCACCATTCGCACCAATGCCGAGGCCGATGGCGAGCTGCTGGAGAAGGTGGCCGCCCCCGATGCCCCCGGCCGCGCCCTGCTGACCGAGGCCGCCGACCGCCTGCGCCTGTCCGCCCGCGGCTATCACCGCGTCCTGCGCGTGGCCCGCACCCTGGCCGACATGGAAGGCAGCGACACCGTGCGCCGCGTCCACATCGCCGAAGCGCTGAGCTACCGCCGGGTGGTGGTGCGGTGAACACAGCGAAGGCTGACGTACCTATGATATGCTTCGCAGCCAACGAACTGTTGGAGAGTTAGCCTTATGCCGACTGTGTTTCGTTGGAATGGCTTCAGGTTCTATTTCTTTTCCAACGAAGGCAGCCCGCGCGAACCGGTCCATATCCATGTCGAGCGGGACGGTGGCGAGGCCAAACTGTGGCTTTATCCCGAGGTGCGCATAGCCGATTGCGTGGGCTTCAGCCGATCAGCCCAGGCCGATCTGGTCCGAATCGTAGAAGCCCGGCGGCAGGAGATCGAAAGGGCGTGGAATGAGCATTTCCGCTAAGACGCTGCGCTTTGATGAACACACCCTTTGGGTGGATCTGACCGACGGCCGCACCATCGGCGTGCCCCTGGCTTGGTTCCCCCGCTTGCTGCGGGCGACGCCGGAACAGCGGCAGCGTTACCGCATCAGCGCCACGGGTCGAGGCCTGCACTGGGATGACCTGGACGAAGACATCTCCGTCGCCGGCCTGCTGGAGGGCCGGGGCGATATGACCCAACCTGCCCCCAATGCGGCCTGAAACCCACCCACCCGCCTTGCTCCTCATCGACCTGCAACGCGCCATCGACGACCCGCGCTGGGCGGCGGAAGGGCCGCGCAACAACCCCGACGCCGAGGCCAATGTGGCCCGGCTGCTGGCCGCCTGGCGCGCGGCCGGGCACCCGGTCATCCATGTGCGGCATGATTCGGTGGAGCCCAATTCCACCTACCGTCCCGGCACGCCCGGCCATGCCTTCAAGGAGGAGGCGATGCCTGCGGCCGGGGAGATCGTGGTCGCCAAGCGCACCAACAGCGCCTTCATTGGCACCGGCCTGGACGATCTGCTGCGCGGGCACGGCATCACCGCCCTGGTGGTGGCCGGCGTCATCACCAACAACTCGGTGGAGGCCACGGTGCGCATGGCGGGCAACCTGGGCTACGCCACCACGGTGGTCAGCGACGCGACCTACACTTACGCCAAGCGGGACGGCCGGGGCCGGGTGTGGAGTGCCGAGGACGTGCATGCCCTGTCGCTAGCCAATATGGACGGCGAGTACGCCACTGTGGCGACAACGGAGGCGGTGCTGGCGGCTCTCCTTCCCGGCTAAGCCAGGCCATAGCTAAGGATCGTCGGCAATGACGCCGGGGGCGTGGCGCCCTCAAGGAAAATGACCATGATGGTCATAATTCCGGAAGGCGCTTCGCTACTCCGGCCGGAACGCCGCCTGGATGACAGGCCCCAGGTCCGCCATCTCCGGCGGCAGCCGCATGACCACCTCGCGCAAGGCCATGTCTTGGTCCGGAAACAGCAAGGCGCTGCCGATGATGGGCAGGGGCCCTGGGATGAGATGGCTGTCCGTGCCCAGGCCCTTCTGTCCGGCCGGCGTTACAAAATCCACCGAGGTGGGGCTGTGGCGCACGACGGTGTCCGTCGGATAGGGCCCCCAGACGAACTCCGACTTGTTCGCCAACCCTTCGTCCATCACGCCCTGGACGTAATCCTTGGCGACGGGGAACAGGCGGGCGGCGATCTTCGCCACCTCGAACCGGCCCGACGTGTCACCGTCCAGCCAGACCAGCTGCAGGGCCGGGCCCTGGATATGCTCGGCCGCCTTGATCAGGTCGCGGCTGGTGAGGGGGTTGGCCGTCACCAGCAGTTGGGAGCCGTTGGAGCCATAGAGGGCCAAGCAGTGCCAGCCCTTGGGGGCGAAGCTGCCGATGCCACCGGCGTCATCCGGTCCCGCATAATAGGCCAGACGCCCCGCCGCCTTGGCGGCCAGCGCGGGGGGCAAGGACGGAACGGTCCCTTTCCTGGGCGCGGCCTGCGGCCCCATCTGGCCATCGGCGGGGCAACCGACAAAGGGGATACCAGCGGCTGCGGCGGGTTCCAGGGCGAACGCCGACGCCATGATCAGGGCAGAGCAAAGGATCCGACGCGGGGGGACGGCAGGCAGGCGGAACGACGCGGGCATGAGGGGGGATGGCCTGATTTCAAAGGGTCCGGCACAGCCAAGCATGGCACCGGCCAATCCTCCCCTCAAGCTCAGCCGATGGCGCGCGATGACGCAGGGGGTGTCTTATCCCAGCAGCGCCGCCAGCACGCCGTTCAGCCGCTGACGGCCATCCGCCGTGGCGGTCAGGCGGTCGCCGTCCACGGTCAGCAGGCCGTGGCGGGACAGGCGGCCTACCGCTGCCATATCCACCGGGCTCACACCACCCGCCTCGGCCGTGAGGCGGGAGAGGCTGACGCCCTCGGCCAGGCGCAGGCCCATCATCAGAGCTTCGCGGCCGCGCTGCTCCGGCGTCACCCTCTCATCGGCGTGGGCGCCGGTGCCGCCCTCCTCCACCCGCTGCAGCCAGATTTCCGGGGCGCGGTGGGTGCGGGTGGCGATCTTCTCACCCTTCAGCGTCAGGCGGCCGTGGGCGCCGGGGCCGATGCCGACATAGTCGCCATAGCGCCAATAGACCAGGTTGTGCCGGCTCTCCTGGCCGGGACGGGCGTGGTTGGAGACCTCGTAGGCGGGCATGCCGGCCTGGTTCAGCAGAACCTGCGTCGCCTCATACAAATCGCCCGCCAGATCCTCATCCGGCACCACCAGGTCGCCGCGCTGGTGCAGGGTGTGGAACTGGGTGCCTTCCTCGATGGTCAACTGGTAGAGCGACAGGTGCCCCACCGCCATGTCCAGCGCCTGGGACAGCTCATCCTGCCATGCCGCCACGGTCTGGCCTGGGCGCGCATAGATCAGATCGAAACTGAAACGATCGAAGATACCCTTGGCCATGGCGATTGCGGCCATCGCCTCGGACGCGGAATGCTTGCGACCCAGCACCTTGAGGTCGGCATCGTTCAGGGCCTGGATGCCCATGGACAGGCGGTTGACGCCGGCGGCGCGGAACCCGGCGAAGCGCGCCGCCTCGGACGAGGTCGGGTTGGCCTCCAGCGTCACCTCGACGCCGTCGGTGATACCCCAATGATGGTCGGCCCGTTCCAGGATGGCCGCCACCGTTTCCGGCGGCATGAGCGAGGGGGTGCCGCCACCGAAGAAGACGCTGCTGAGGCGGCGCCCCGCTGGCACGCGGGCGGCGAAATGGTCCATCTCCCGCAGCATCGCCGCGCGCCAGCGGGCCTGGTCCACGCCCTCGCGGACATGGCTGTTGAAGTCGCAATAGGGGCATTTGCTGGCGCAGAACGGCCAGTGCACGTAGAGGCCGAAGCCGCCCGGTACCGTATCGGTCAGCGGAAGCATCGCTCCACCAACTGGCGGAAGGCCTGGGCCCGGTGGCTGATAGCATGCTTCTCGTGCGGCTCCATCTCGCCATAGGTCACGCTGTGGCCGTCTTGGACGAAGATGGGGTCGTAGCCGAAGCCGCGGTCACCGCGCGGCGGGTTGACCAGCTGGCCATGCACCTCACCCTGTACCGTCTCCATATGGCCGTCCGGCCAGGCGATGGTCAGGGCGCAGATGAAGCTGGCGTCACGCGGGGCGCCGGGGGGCAGCTCCCGCTCCACCCGGGCCATGGCGGCGGCGAAGTCCTTCTCCGGCCCGGCCCAGCGGGCGGAGTAGATGCCTGGGGCGCCATCCAGCGCCGCGACCGCCATGCCGCTGTCGTCCGCCAGCGCCGGCTTGCCCGCCGCCTTGGCCGCCGCCAGGGCCTTCAGCTCCGCGTTCTCGCGGAAGGTCAGGCCGGTCTCCTCAGGCTCCGGCAGGCCCAGCTCCCCCGCCGTGGGGAAGTGGGCGACGTGGTCGCCCAGCAGGGCCGCGATTTCCTTCACCTTGCCCTTGTTGTGGGTGGCGATGATCAGGGTGTCGCCGGTGAATTGTCTTGTCATTGTTGGTTCCCTCAGGCGCCGGGCGCGGCCATCCGGCCGCTTGGCTTGTCCTCGATTTCCAGTCCGCTGCGCTCCCCGGAAATCTCCGGCGCCCGCGGTCGCGGGCTAGGGGCTTGGGAAATCCAAGCCCCTTCGCGGGTAATGCCCCATCGCAGGTAATGTAGGAACGGCAGCGTCAGAGGCCCAGGGCCGTCTTCTGCAGGGCGGTCAGCTGGGTGATGCCGTGGCGGGCCAGGCGCAGCAGCTCGTTGAACTGCGCCTCGTCGAAGGGGCGCTCCTCGGCCGTGCCCTGGATTTCCACGATGCCGCCGGCGCCGGTCAGGACGAAGTTGGCGTCGGCCTGGGCGTTGCTGTCCTCGGCATAGTCCAGGTCCAGCACGGCCTGGCCGTTGTAGATGCCGCAGGAGATGGCGGCCACGCTGTCGATCAGGGGGATCTGCTTCAGCACGCCGATGCGCATCAGGTGGGTGAAGGCCTGGTGCAGGGCGACATAGCTGCCGGTGATGGCGGCGGTGCGGGTGCCGCCGTCGGCCTGCAGCACGTCGCAGTCGATCTTCACCTGGATTTCGCCCATGGCCTTGCGATCGGTGACGGCGCGCAGCGCGCGGCCGATCAGGCGCTGGATTTCCTGGGTGCGGCCGGACTGCTTGCCCTTTGCGGCCTCACGGTCGGTGCGGCTGTGGGTGGCGCGGGGCAGCATGCCGTATTCCGCCGTCACCCAGCCCAGGCCCTGGCCGCGCAGGAAGGGCGGCACCTTTTCCTCGACACTGGCCGTGCACAGCACGTGGGTGTCGCCGAAGCGCACGAGGCAGGAGCCTTCAGCGTACTTGGCGAAGCCGGTCTCAAGCGAGACGGCGCGGAGCTGATCGGCGGCACGGCCGGAGGGGCGGGTCATGGCGGGGCGGTCCCGTAGCTGTCATAGGGTGTTTTCGAGGCCCTACCTAGCGACGGAACCATCGCCCTGTCCACCCCGGATGTGGCGGGGCGGTCCCGGCGATGATTGATAACACCGCCGTCCATCATTAGATTTAAGGGCATTCTTCCCCATCCATCAGGCCCCGCCCCCAGGCATGATCACCGAGCTGAACCAGCGCTCCCGCGACATCTTCCGCCAGATCGTGGAAGCCTATGTCGAAACCGGGGAGCCTGTGGGCAGCCGCACCCTGTCGCGCCGCCTGGGCATCGCGCTGTCGCCCGCCACCATCCGCAACGTCATGGCGGACCTGGAGGAACTGGGCCTGCTGAAGGCGCCGCACACCTCCGCCGGGCGCGTGCCCACCGATGTGGGCCTGCGCCTGTTCGTCAACGGCCTGCTGGAGGTGGGCGACCTGTCGGATGACGAGCGGGAGAGCATCGACGCCCAGTGCGCCGCCTCCGGCCGATCCTTGCCCGAGGCGCTGGAGGAGGCGACGACCATGCTGTCGGGCCTGTCGTCCTGCGCCGGGCTGGTCATGGCGCCCAAGACCGACCGGCCGCTGAAACATATCGAGTTCGTGAACCTGCAGCCCGGCCGCGCCCTGGTGGTCCTGGTGACGGAAGACGGCCTGGTGGAGAACCGGGTGGTGGAGGTGCCCATGGGCATCCCCTCCTCCGTCCTGCAGATGGCCAGCAACTATTTGAACGCCCGGGTGGTGGGCCGCACCCTGGCCGAGGCCCGCACCCGCCTGCAGGCCGAGGCGGAGGAGCAGCGCACCCAGCTGGACGAACTGACCCGCCGGGTGGTGGACACCGGCATGGCCACCTGGGCCGGCAGCCGCAACAGCGGCGTGCTGATCGTGCGCGGCCAGGCCAAGCTGTTGGACGACGTCAGCGCCCTGTCGGACCTGGAACGCATCCGCAGCCTGTTCGAGGCGCTGGAGACCCGCGACGCCATGATGCGGCTGCTGGAGGCCACCGGCCAGGCGGAGGGCGTGCAGATCTTCATCGGGGCCGAAAACAACCTGTTCAGCCATGCCGGCTGTTCCCTGATCGTCTCGCCCTACACCAACGGCAAGGACCAGATCGTGGGCGCCATCGGCGTGATCGGGCCCACGCGCATCAACTATGCCCGTATCATCCCCATGGTGGACTACACCGCCAAGGTCATCAGCCGGATGATCGGGTAGACCGGTCGACCGTCGGCCGAACAATTCGGCCCACCCGCGCTTTATTCCTGGCCGGATCCCCGCATCGCCTCTGGCGCGGCGCGCGCGGGATGCCTATCTTCTGCCCGTTCCGGCGGTGTCGAGCCGCCGTTGTTCCGCACCCTTTTAGAGACTGCCGCTAAGATGACCGATAGCAACGAGACGACCACCGCCCCCGAAACCGACGCCGCCCCGCAGCAGCAAGCGCCGGCATCCTCGGACGCCGTCGCCACGCTGGAAGCCGAGGTCGCGTCCCTGAAGGACCAGCTGCTGCGCAGCATGGCCGAGGCGGAGAATACCCGCCGCCGCGCCCAGAAGGAGCGTGAGGACACCGCCAAGTACGCCGTGTCCGGCTTCGCCAAGGAACTGCTGGCCGTGGCCGACAACCTGCGCCGCGCCATCGAGGCCGTCCCGGCCGAGACCCGGGCCGGCAACGATCAGGTCAACACCCTGCTGACCGGTGTGGAGGCGACGGAACGCCAGCTGATCGCCGCCTTCGACCGCGCCGGCATCGTGAAGCTGGAGCCCATGGGCCAGCCCTTCGACCCCAACTTCCACCAGGTGGTGGCCGAGGTCGATGGCACGGACAAGCCCGCCGGCACCGTCGTCACCATCCTGCAGCCCGGCTACACCATCCAGGGCCGCCTGCTGCGCGAGGCCATGGTCTGCGTCGCCAAGGCCGGCGCCAACCCTGGTAAGGTGGACACCAGCGCGTAATTCCGGAAAATCGCGTCTTAAAGCACCACAAGCCTGGCCCAGAAGGGCCAGGCTTTAGGACGCGACCGCGTCCGCCGCAGGTTTTTGGGGAGCGACAGCGGACTGAAAACCGAGCGACTGTCTTTGCGGTCAAGCGGTTTTGGGGTCCCATGGCTTTTGATCCCGGATGATGGCATTGAGGATGGTGAGCAGCTTTCTGGCGACGG
>NZ_VITO01000023.1:0-98672 GCF_007828025.1 Nitrospirillum bahiense | reverse complement strand
CACGCCTGGAACAAACTCGTCGAACAGCCTTACCGCATCATGTCCATTGGACTTCGACGCTGGGCACATGGGTCGTAATTAATGCTCGTTGGTATGAGGCAGATTCCAAGATGCCTTGCCACCGCTCTTCCATCTCGATTTCAATCTCATCAAGCACCTGCATTACCTCCCGGTGGTGCTCAAGGGTCGTGCCGAACTTCCGCCGAAGTCTCGATGTGAAGGAGAACATATCAAACCAGCCCCGATTGAGCTGTTTGATGTTCTCAGGGTTAGCGGCTTTCTCGATGTAGGTAACGACGAACATCTCATCCTCTTCGGTGAGGATTGGGAGGCGATAGAAGTCCCGCGAGACCGCTACGTTTAGTGGACTGGCCTTATATGGTTTACCGCACTTTGGCAGGACAGAGACGTTTCTCCCAGCACACCATGCCTCCAGATAGTGCCGCCAGACATAGTGCTGACGCCGCGCTGTCATGAGCCCCTCAAGCGTTGTCGTGCTTTGAGATGCGGCGGCTGCCGCGCAAGTTTTGAGATGAGCGCCTTAAGACTATAAGTAGGCTAACCCACCTCCTCACCTCACTCCTCTTTTTTCAGCTTATTCAGCAGATCGCCGATGGGGTCGGGCTTGTTGGACGGGGTCTGGTCGGGGACGTCCTTGTCGTCGTCCTGGTCCTCTTCCTTCTGCACCGCCTCAGGCTTGACCTGACCGGTGGTGTCGACCGTTGGGACACCGGGGTCTGGCGTGGCGGCGGCGGTGGGGGCCCCGTCCAGGGGCACGGTTTCCACCGTGGGCAGGGGCGGCACGGCCGGGCCGTCGGGCGCTTGGTCCTGAACGGCGGCGGGCTGCAGCGGAATCAGGTCGCGCACGGGCAGGCCTTGCTCCAGGTCGGTCATGATGGCCTTCCACAGCTTGGCCGGCAGGGTGCCGCCGGTGATGCGCTTCATCTCATCGCCGTCGTCGTTGCCCAGCCACACGCCCGTGACATAGTCGGCGGTGAAGCCCATGAACCAGGCATCGCGATAGTCCTGGGTGGTGCCCGTCTTGCCGGCAATGGGGCGGTCGGCCAGCTGGGCCGACTTGCCGGTGCCCACCTGCACCACGCCCATCATCATGCGCACCAGATTGGCATCCTCCGCCGCGGCGATGGCATAGCCGGCACCGCTGCCCTTGCGCTGGTACAGCACGCTGTCGTCGGCGTCGCGGATCTCGGTGATGCCGTAGGGGAAGACGGCGCGGCCGCCATTGGCGATGGCGGTGTAGGCGCCCGTCAGCTCCAGGGGCGTCACCTCGCTGGTGCCCAGGGCCAGCGACAGGTCGCGGCGCAGCGGTGCCGTGATGCCCAGGCGGCGGGCGACGGCGATGGCCCGGTCGATGCCCACGCTCTCCAGCAAACGGATGGTGGCGGTGTTGACCGAGTGGGCCAGCGCCGTGCGCAACGGAATCTCGCCCATGTAACCGGGCTCGTAGTTCTTCGGCTCCCACTTGCCGCGCTTGTAGGGAGCGTCCAGGATCAAATCGTCCGGCGTGCGTCCCGCCTCCAGCGCCGCCAGATAGACGAAGGGCTTGAAGGAGGAACCGGGCTGGCGCAGGGCCTGGGTGGCGCGGTTGAACTGGCTTTCGTCGTAATCGCGCCCACCCACCATAGCCTTCACCGCCCCATCGGGCGCCATGATGACGACGGCGGCCTGGTGAACGTTGGCGGCAGCGCCGGGGCCGTTCAGGATCTCCGCCACATGCGCCGTGGCGGCGCGCTGCATCTTGGCATCGTAGGTGGTGTGCACCACCAGGTCGCCGTGGTTGGGGCCGATGAAGGCGTTGACCTGGTCAGCCACCCAGGCGGCGAAGTAGCGGCCGTCGCCCTCGACCGCCGGGTTGGCGCGCGGCTGGGCCGGCTGGTTCACCACCGCCTTGGCCTGTTCCACCGTGATGTAACCAGCATCCACCATGGTGGCCAGCACCACGGCCATGCGCTGCTCGGCCCGTTCGTTGTTGGCGCTGGGCGAGTATTTGGAGGGCGCCTTCAGCAGGCCGGCGATGATCGCCGCCTCCCGCAGGTTCACCTCAGTCGCCGGCTTGTCGAAATAGGTGCGCGCCGCCGCGTCCACGCCGTAGGTGCCTGAGCCCAGGTACACCCGGTTCAGGTAGGCCCCCAGGATCTGGTCCTTGGTGTAGCGGTGCTCCAGCATCAGGGCCAGCATGGCCTCCTGCACCTTGCGGCGCATGGTCTTGGCCGGCGACAGGAACAGGTTGCGCGCCAGCTGCTGGGTGATGGTGGAGGCGCCCTGGCGCATGTGGCCGGTGCGGTAATCGGTCCAGGCGGCACGGGCGATGCCGATGGGATCGACACCGAAATGACTGTAGAAGCGCCGGTCCTCCACCGCCAGGACGGCGTGGACCAGGTCCGGCGAGATCTCCGACACCTCCAGCGTCTCGCCGCGCATGTCGCCGAAGCGGGCCAGCTTGCTGCCGTCGGCCGCCAGCACGGTGACCGCCGGGCGGCGCTGGAACTGCGCCACCTGGCTGATTTCCGGCAGGTCGTAGGCGAAATAGGCCACGACGCCGGCGAAGACCATGACGCCCCAGATGCCCAGCACCACCAGCGTCTTCACCCACCACGGCATGCGCGGCCCACCGGAGCGGCGTTTGGGCGCCGGGCGCCGGCCGGGCGGCGGACGACGGCGCGGCGGCTGTCCGCCACCGCCATTGCTGCCACCGTTGCCGCCAGTTCCCCCTTCATCCCCTTCATCCGGACGAGGGCGAGGGGCTACGCGGGGGGCGGCGGCCTTGGCCGGGGCGGCGGGCTTGCGGCGCGGCGCCGGCTGGCTGCCCACGGGGCGGAAGGCACGCAGCGAGGTGTCGGTGTCGTCAGGGCTCAAGGCGGCGACTCAACTAAGGCGTCCCTTTGGGAGCGCCGGTCATCGGGGAAAGGCAGGCGGTGACAGGCCCTATCTAGGGGATGGGTGACCCTGCGGAAAGCGCCGGCTGGTCAACCCTGACCCCTTATCCCTTCGCCGTCCCCAGGTGCTGCGTCCGCCCGGCGGTGCGGGCGGCCCCATCGGCCCTGCTCCAGCGGTAGAGGGCAAAAAGGGCGTTTTCAGGGCGGCGTTTGGTCGCATGTTTCACGGCCCCCCTCAGGCGCCGGGCGGCCGCATCCGCTGCCTTGTCCCTCCTCAGTTTTCAGTCTGCTTCGCTGCCCAAAAACTTTCGGCGACGCAGTCGCGTCCTAAATCAAAAAATTCCAGATCACTCGGCGGCGCTGCGGCGGTCCAGCAGCTCATACTTGCGCAGATATCCCCGGAACTGGTGGTAGTTCAGGCCCAGGTCGGCGGCGGCGCGCTTCTGGTGGAACTGGTTGCGCTCCAGCGCCGCGCGCAGCAGCGCCTTTTCGAAATCCGCCACCTGTTCCAGGAAGTTGCAGGGACCACTTGGCGCCGCCGTGGCCGGGCCGGACGCGGTGGGGCCCAGCGTGGCGGAGGAGGCGGGTGCCGCCTCGGCCTCCGCTTCCTCCATCGGCGCCGGGCCGGCGCGGCGGTCGCCAGGCATGGCCACGGGGCGGAAGGGGGAATCGAAGGGGTCGAAGATGACCTCGTCGATGGGCCGCTCCGCCCCCTGGGCGCGGTAGACCGCCCGCTCCACCACGTTCTTCAGTTCGCGGATGTTGCCCGGCCAGGGATAGGCCAACAGTTGGCTCATGGCCTTGGGCGCGAAGCCGGGGAAGAAGGGCCGCCCCAGTTCGCGCGCCATGGCGATGCCGAAATGGTCGACCAGCATGGGGATGTCGTCGGCCCGCGCCCGCAAGGGGGGGATGGTCACCACGTCGAAGGACAGGCGGTCCAGCAGGTCGGCGCGGAACTTGCCCGCAGACGCCATCCGAGGCAGGTCGGCGTTGGTGGCGCCCACCACGCGCACGTCCACCGACACCGTCTGGGTGCCGCCCACGCGCTCGAACTCCCCATACTCGATAACGCGCAGGATTTTCTCCTGCACCGAGGCCGAGCTGGTGGCGATCTCATCCAGGAACAGGGTGCCGCCGTCGGCCAGTTCGAACCGGCCGACATGGCGCTTGGCCGCGCCGGTGAAGGCGCCCTGCTCATGCCCGAACAGCTCCGTCTCCAGCAGCGTCTCGGACAAGGCCGCGCAGTTCAGCTTGATGAAGGGCTTGTCCCAGCGGGACGACAGATAGTGCAGGCGAGCGGCCACCAGTTCCTTGCCCGTGCCGCGCTCACCGATCACCAGCGTGGGGCGGTTCAGCGGCGCCGCCCGCGACACATGCTCCATCAACTGCAGGAAGGACGCGGCCTGGCCGACCAGGGACGGCGGGGTTGCGGAGGAGGCCATGGGTGATTCGCTCGCGGGGCGGAAACTACCGCTTAAGGGGGGCGTTCTGGCCGATCATGGCACCGGTTGGCGAAATTCGCCACATAATCGTGGATTTGGATAAGTCGCCCGGCTTCGCCTAGAGTGCCGTCTGGTGTGTTTTGTTTGTTTTCAATATCTTACGCTCGTCAGATACAATTGGCACGCCCCTTGCTGATGTAGGGACACACGATCGAATGCAAGGAACTCATCGAAGGGGAATGCAGCGATGACCGACCACACGATCCACGACAAGGCCGGCGATGCCGGCTTCTTCGCCAGCCGGGCCCAGAGCCAACTGGCCATGTTGGCGGACGATTTCCGCGCCGTGCCGGCTGAAGCTTGGATCATCCTTGCGGTCGCCACCGTGTTGAGCAACCTTTTCATCGCCCTTGCCTGAAGGAGACCTGACTCATGGGCATCTTTTCGCGCCTCAGCGACATCATCAATTCCAACCTGAACGCCATCCTGGATCGCGCCGAGGAGCCGGAGAAGATCATCCGTCTGGTCATCCAGGAAATGGAAGACACGCTGGTCGAGGTTCGTTCCTCCGCGGTGAAGACCGTGGCGGAGAAGAAGGAGATCGAGCGCCGCCTGGTCGAACTCCGCCGTGAGGCCGACGAATGGCAGCGCAAGGCCGAGCTGGCCCTGTCCAAGGACCGCGAGGACTTGGCCAAGGGCGCCCTGATGGCCCGCGCCAAGATCGCCGAAGCCGCCGACAGCCTGACGACCGACCTGGGTCGCCTGGACGAGGCCCTGGCGAAGACCAACGATGACATTGGCCAACTGCAGGCCAAGCTGCAGGACGCCAAGACGCGGGAACGCACCATCATCGCCCGCCAGAAGACCGCCACGGCGCGTCTGAAGGTCAAGACCCAGCTTCACGACGACCGCATCACCGATGCCTTCTCGCGTTTCGACCAGATCGAGCGCAACCTGGATGTCCTGGAAGGCAAGGCGGAAGTCCTGGATATGGGACGCAAGCGCAGCCTGGCGGACGAGATCGCCGAGCTGGAGAACAACGACAAGGTCGAATCCGAGCTGCAGGCCCTGAAGGCCAAGCTGGCGACCAAGAACCAGGGGTAATCTGTCCATGGACCTGGACGCACTTGTCGCCGTACCCATCATCTTCATGGTCATCGTGGCGCCGGTGTGGATCATCGCCCACTATGTGACCAAGTGGCGGGTCGCCAAGACACTGTCGGTCGATGACGAGCGCATGCTGTCGGACCTGTGGCACAGCGCCACTGAAATGGACAGCCGCATCCAGCAGCTGGAGAAGATCCTGGATGCGGAGGCCCCGGGCTGGAGGGCACGGCAATGACTGGTAGAGGCTCTAACCCGCCGCCCTTCCCCGGGCGGCGGCCCCCCGGCGGAACCTCCGGTGGCGGTTCGGGCGGGTATGGCGGCGGCAGCCGCTGGACCAACCCCGCCGCCGGTGCCCAGGGCGGTACCTATGGGGGCGGTGGCACCTTCGGCAGCCCCAATCCCCACCGCCTGTATCGCAACCCCCGCGCCGGCAAGGTGGCCGGTGTCTGCGCCGGCGTCGCCGACTACTTCAGCGTCGACGCCTGGCTGGTGCGGTTGGGCATGGTCCTGGGCCTGGTGTTCTTCTTCCCGGCCACGATCATCGCCTACATCGTGCTGGCCGTCGTGCTGAAGCCGCAGCCCCAAGGGCTGTATGGCAGCAACGAGGAAGAGGTGTTCTGGCGGTCGGTCACCACCCGCCCCGACCAGACCCTGGCCGGCCTGCGCGCCAAGTTCCGCGATCTGGATCGCGAGATCGGCGCCATGGAGACCGCCGTCGCCTCTCGCGAGTTCGATCTGCGACGGCAGTTCAAGGACCTGGAGAAGTAGGTCTCCAGGCGTGCACGGGGAATGCGGGGAAAGACCTTTCGGCCCCCTCCCCCGGCGGCGGTCCCCCCGGCCGTTTATTGCGGCGGCCCATCCCAATGGTTGCCAGGGCCTGTCACCAGGCACAAAATAATTTAAGATTGCGTGGCCTGACGGGATCGGCACGGTCCCGTCGACGCCCCAGGTTTACCCGTCACACGACCCTTAGCAGGTGGCCTTCCCCATGTCGCCGATACTCGTCCCCCTCTTGGCGCTGTGCATTCCCATCGTGGCCATCGTCTTGCGGGCGATGCAGAAGCTGCAGGATATCGAGGCCATGGCCCAGGCGCGCCGCGGCCAGCAGGACCAGCGCTTCCGCTGCTATGATGATCTGGAGCGCCGCGTCACCCAGATGGAGCGGCACGTCACCAGCCCCGAATTCGACCTCAACCGCAAGCTGAGCCAGCTGGCCCAGCGCTGATAGGACGAAGCCCCATGTCCCCCCTGCTGATCCCCCTCGCCGCCCTGATGATCCCCATCGTGGCCCTGGTGACCCGTTACATGATCCGCGCGCGCGAACTGCAGGCCCAGGGCCTGTCGGATAACGCCGCCGGCGACCTTCTGGCCCGCGCCGACCGGCTGGAGCAGCGGGTGCAGCAGCTGGAACGCCTGCTGGATGCCGAATCCCCCGGCTGGCGCGCCCGCGCCTGACCCTGTTCCCCTATCCCTTCGCCCCGCCACGGCGCGCTTGAACGGCACCGCGGCGGGGCCTTAGATGGGAAGATCGTCATCTTCCCCGCGATAGGACACCCAGCCCCCGTGCCGCGACCCACCCTTGCCGGGGCTGTCTTGCTGATCACGGCCGCAGTGGCCGGCCTGGCGGCGTTGTTTTCCGATGGCGCCGGCGCCCAATCCCCCGCCGGCCAATCCCCCACCGGCCAGTCCCCCGCCCTGGTCTTCGGCATCCTGGAGACAGAACAGCCGCCGCTGGTGGACATGCGGAATGGCGAGGTGGCTGGGGGTCTGATCAAGGCCATCGGTGACGAGATCGCGCGGCGCACGGGCTTGAGGCCCCTCTACCGCCTGGTCCCCCGCAACCGTCTGGAGGCCGACCTGGCCGACGGCCTGATCGACCTGGCCTGCGGCTACAGCCCCGATTGGCTGCCCAAGGTGGCCATCACCCGCTTCTCAACCCCCATCCTGGTCAGCCACAGCGTGCTGGTCGTCCGCCGGGGCGACAGCGAGCGCTTGCGCACCCTGGGCGACCTGGCCGGGCGGTCCATCGGCGCCATCCTGGGTTTCCGCTACCCGCGCGAGGTGGAGGCGGCCTTCATCGACGGCACCTGGCAGCGGGAGGACGCGCCGTCCGCGGAAAGCAATTTCCTGAAGCTGCGCAACCGGCGGGTGGACGCCATCCTGACCACCGACCTGGAGGCCGACTACCGCCAGACGACGGACAAGACCTGGGCCCAGGCGCTGACCGTCCTGCCCCAGACGGTGGGCGATCATGAGGAACGCTGCGCCAACGCCCCCCGGTCGCCCTTGCCGATGGAAACGCTGGACGCCGCCATCGAGGCCATGCGGGCCGACGGCACGCTGACCCGCCTGCGCCTGGCCGCCACCGGGCGGGCGGCGAGCTGAATCTTTCCAGCCCTCAAACGCCGGGCGCCGGCGTCCGCCGGCTGGGCCCCCGGCTGGGCCCACAGAACAACAAACGGGCCGCCCCAGGGGGACGGCCCGCCAACACATCAGGGGGTGAGGTTCTCCGGCCTTAGAGGCCCGGCCCCACCTTGAACTCTGCCTCGGTCTTCTGGCGGATCTCATCCACCGTCACGCCGGGGGCGACCTCGATCAGGGTGAGGCCGCTGCCGCCCTCCTTGTCGACCTGGAAGACGCCCAGGTCGGTGATGATCATGTCCACCACCTTGGTGCCGGTCAGCGGCAAGGTGCAGGCCTTCAGGATCTTGGGCTCCAGCGCGCCGGTCTTCTTGTCGACGGCGCAGTGTTCCATCACCACGACCACCTTCTTGACGCCAGCCACCAGGTCCATGGCGCCGCCCATGCCCTTGACCATCTTGCCCGGGATCATCCAGTTGGCGAGATCGCCGTTGGCCGCCACCTGCATGGCGCCCAGCACCGACAGGTCGATATGGCCGCCGCGGATCATGGCGAAGCTGTCGGCGGAGCTGAAGAAGCTGCTGTACGGCAGTTCGGTGATGGTCTGCTTGCCGGCGTTGATCAGGTCCGGATCCTCCTCCCCCTCATAGGGGAAGGGGCCCATGCCCAGCATGCCGTTCTCGCTCTGCAGCGTGACGTGCACGCCGTCGGGGATGTAGTTGGCCACCAGCGTCGGAATGCCGATGCCCAGGTTGACGTAGAAACCGTCGCGCAGCTCTTTCGCGGCGCGGGCGGCAATGTCCTCACGGGTCCATGCCATAGGTCAGCTCCTTCAGGCGCGCGGACGGGTGGTGCGCTGCTCGATGCGCTTTTCGAACTTGGCGCCCTTGATGATGCGCTGGACGAAGATGCCGGGGGTGTGGATGTGGTCGGGGTCGAAGCTGCCCGGTTCCACCAGTTCCTCGACCTCGACCACCGTCACCTTGCCGGCCGTGGCCATCATCGGGTTGAAGTTCCGCGCCGTCTTGCGATAGACGAGGTTGCCCTCGGTATCGCCCTTCCAGGCCTTGACGATGGACAGGTCGGCGACGATGCCGCGCTCCATCACATAGGTCTCGCCGTCGAACTCGCGCAGCTCCTTGCCCTCGGCCACCAGCGTGCCCACACCCGTCTTGGTGAAGAAGGCGGGGATGCCGGCGCCGCCAGCGCGGATGCGCTCGGCCAGGGTGCCTTGCGGGTTGAATTCCAGCTCAAGCTCACCGGACAGGTACTGCTGGGCGAACAGCTTGTTCTCACCCACGTAGCTGCTGATCATCTTCTTGATCTGCTTGGTTTCCAACAGCACGCCCAGGCCGAAGCCATCAACACCGGCGTTGTTGGAGACGACCGTCAGCCCGGTCACGCCCGAGAGGCGGATGGCCTCGATCAGGTTTTCCGGGATGCCGCACAGGCCGAAGCCGCCGGCCATGACGGTGATGTCGTTGCGCAACAGCCCGGCCAGGGCGGTTACGGCGTCGGGGTAGACCTTCTTGCTCATCGTGTCTCCGGACGGCCCCCTAAAATGTTTGGATTCCGGCGCCGGCCCCTCTCCCGGGCACTATGCACCGCAGCATTGCTTACGGCCCCGATGGGGGTTAAGTCAACTTGAACGACCCTTCAACTTCGGCAGCCCTGCCCCTTGCCAGCCGCCGCTTGCAGCAGGCGCCCCAACGCGCTAGACCCTGAGGGGTCTGCCGGGACGCCCGCGACCCCCGGGTCCTGCCTCCCACGGCCTACCCCTTTTCCTCAGGCCCGTCCTCCCGTGCTGGACCTCATCCTCACCACCGCCGTCGCCCTGTTCGTCACCATCGATCCCGTCGGGCTGGGCCCCATGTTCGTGGGCCTGACGGCCGGCATGGACCAGCGCTACCGCCGGCGCATGGCCATCAAGGGCACGGTCATCGCGGCCCTGATCCTGTTCTTCTTCGCCTTCGCCGGCGACCTGCTGCTGCGCGCGCTGGGCATCGGCTTCGCCGCCTTCCGCATCGCAGGCGGCGTGCTGCTGATGCTGGTGGCCATCGACATGGTGTTTGCCCGCGAAAGCGGCGTGCGCACCGCCACGGCGGATGAGCGGGAAGAGGCGCGCCACCGCGCCGACATCTCCGTCTTCCCCCTGGCCATCCCGCTGATCAGCGGCCCCGGCACCATGACCACCATCGTGCTGTTCATGGGCCGCGCCCACGGCGACCTGGCCAAGCAGGCCGTGGTGCTGGGCGTCCTGGCCGGCATCCTGGCCCTGACCCTGTTCGTACTGATCTTCGCCACCAAGGTCAGCCGCATCCTGGGCCGTACCGGCATCACCGTGCTGAACCGCGTGCTGGGCATCCTGCTATCCGCCCTGGCCTGCCAGTTCGTGATCGATGGAATTTTGGCGAGCGGGCTGATTCATACGAGTTAGCTTCAGGCGCCAGCGCCGCCATCCGGCGGCTCGGCTTCCTCGCATTTCGGTCCGCTGCGCTCCCCAAAATGCTGCGGCGGCCGCGGTCGCGGCCTTGTCGCTGCGCTCCGTGGCGCTCCAAGGATATGTTTGGGCGGAGATGGTGCCGCCTGCTTCAGCCGCAGCCCCCACCCGAGCCGCAGCTGGGGCCGTGGCGATGGGGGGCGGTGTCGCGGTTGAGGCCCTGGGCCGCCAGCTCGGACAGATAGCGGGCCCAGCGCTCGTCGTACTCCATACCCAGCTCGTACAGGTACTTCCAGGAGAAGATGCCGGTGTCGTGGCCGTCGTCGAAGATCAGGCGGACGGCGTAGTTGCCGATGGGCTCCAGCTCCGCCACCGCGACGGTGCGCTTGCCCGGCACCGTCTGCTTCTGATCCGGGCTGTGGCCCTGCACCTCGGCCGACGGGCTTTCCACCCGCAGGTATTCGGCCGGCAGGGTGGCGCGGGCACCGTTGTCGAAGGTGATGACCAGTTCACGCTCCGCCCGCTTGTAGCGGATCTCGGTCGGCCAATGCTGGGTGCCGTGGGCGTCGGTCGCGAAGTTTTCCTGGGTCATGACTGTCAGCCTCAGTCGTCGAGAGACCGGGCCTCGTCCACCAGCATGATGGGGATGCCGTCGCGGATGGGATAGGCCAGGCGCGCCTGCTGGCTCACCAGTTCCTGGCGCTGGGCGTCATAGCTGAGCGGCCCCTTGGTCAGGGGGCAGACCAGGATCTCCAACAGCTTGGGATCGACCTTGGCGGTATCGGACATGGGAAAGGGTCCCTGAAAAAGAAATCAATGGCGCGCGGCGTCGCCGTCCGCCGATTCATGCACCGCCATCTGCACCAACGCCAGCAGCATCGACGCGCGACCGATGAAATCCGGCGCCTCCAGCAGGGCCTGCTTCTCGGCCGGTGTGAAAGGGCACAGCATGGCGATGGTGGCGACCAGCTGTTCATCCGACGCCGTCTCAAGCGCCTGCCAGTTCACCGTCAGCGACCGCCGGGTGAAATAGGGCCTCAGCGCCGCCATCAGGCCGGCCCGGTCGAAGCCGCCATCGGCCGGGGCGATGAAGTCGCCGGCGAAGGGCGACCAGTCGGCCATGACGCGGCGGTAGCCCCGCATGGTCGACACCTCTTCCCGGATACGGAAGCGGCAGAGGCCGGACAGGGTGATGAGATAGCGGCCGTCGTCGGTCTCGGCGAAGGCTGTCAGCCGGCCGCAACAGCCTACGCCGGCCAGCGGCGGATCGATGCTGCTGTCCGTTTCCGTTCCCGGTTCCACCGGCTGGATCATGCCGATCAGCCGGTCACCGGCCAGGCTGTCCTGCACCATGGCCAGGTAGCGCGGTTCGAACACATTGAGCGGCAGGCGAGCCCGCGGCAGCAGCAGCACCCCCGTCAGAGGAAAGACGGGAATGCTGGCCGGCAGCCGCTCGAAGGTGGGGGCGAAGGGGCTCATCACACCGTTACGATAGCAAAATCACTTAGGCGAACAGGATGGAAGAGAGCTTGCGCCGCCCCGCGATCGCCAGCGGGTGCTTGAAGCCCAAGGCCTCGAAGAACTTCACCAGCTGCTTGCGGGCCGCCTGCTCGTTCCATTCGCGATCGCGCTTCACGATGTCCAGCAGGTGGTCCACCGCCGCCTCCTGCTGGCCGCCGGCATAGAGGGCCAGGGCCAAGTCATAGCGGGCCTGGTGGTTGTCGGCGTCGGCCGCCACCGCGCGCTCCAGATCGCCCACCGGACCCATGTCCGCCGCCTGGCGGGCCAGGTCCATCTGGGTGCGTAGGGCCACGATCTCCGGCGCCTTGGCCAGGGCCGCCGGCGCCTGGTCCAGCATCTCCTGCGCGGTGTCCGCCTGGTCGGCGGCCAGCAGGCAGCGGATCAGGCCGGCGTAGGCCGCGGCGTTCTCCGGTTCCTCCCCCAGCACCTCGTTATAGAGGGCGGCCGCCGTCTGGGCGTCGCCCGACTCCAGCAGCTGTCCGGCCTCTTCCAGCACGGCGGCGATGTCGGCGGCGCCGGGCACGCCGCCCGCCGCCTGCACCAGGCGGTCGATGAACTGCTTCACCTGGCTTTCCGGCAGGGCGCCGGTAAAGCCGTCAACCGGCCGGCCCTGGAAGAAGGCGTAGACGGCGGGAATCGACTGGATGCGCAGCTGGCCGGCGATGGCCGGGTTCTGGTCGGTGTCGATCTTGACCAGCTTCACCGCCCCCTTGGCGGCCAGCACGGCCTTTTCGATGATGGGGCCCAGGGTCTTGCAGGGGCCGCACCATGGCGCCCAGAAGTCCACGATCACCGGCACCTCGCGCGAGGCTTCGATGACGTCGGCCATGAAGGTGCGGTCGCTGCCGTCCTTGATCAGGTCGGACTTGTCCACCGGGGCGTTGCCACCGGGGGCGGCGTTGGTCGGAAACTGCATGGCCTCGTATCCCTTCTCAGCCGCGGGAGCCGCCGCCCACGAGCCGCCGCCCATCTGGGCACGGCATGGGGGCCCCCGCGCATAGGTCCCTGAAATGAGCCCGCCGGGCCGCCGTCGCAAGGGGCATGCGCGCCCCACGCGCCGTCTGGGCGGGTGACCGGTCCCTTATAGCCGCCCCCGCGCGGGGAAAAAAGACGCCCGATTTTTCCCTGAAAAAAGCGCTTGCATTCGATCCGCACCTGCATATTATCCGCGCTCACCGCCGGGGGGCACTGATCGCAAGGTTGGCGCCAGACGTCGGGATGGAGTGCGGGCGTAGCTCAGGGGTAGAGCACAACCTTGCCAAGGTTGGGGTCGAGGGTTCGAATCCCTTCGCCCGCTCCAGTCTTCCTCAGGGAAGAACAAGCGAGAAAAGGCCGGGCCGGCTGGTTCGGCCTTTCGCTTTTAGGTGAGCCTTCGACGTGAAGGCGGAGAGTTGGTACGCGGGCGTAGCTCAGGGGTAGAGCACAACCTTGCCAAGGTTGGGGTCGAGGGTTCGAATCCCTTCGCCCGCTCCAGTCTCTCTGGTGTCCGGACGGGACACAGACGTAACAGACTGCACATGATGTTCCGATCGCCTTTCGCCGTAGCGCCTTGGTCTGCCTGACCAATCCCTAGCGGTCGCACACGGCGTGGGTGGTGCTGATGGCCAGACCTGGACGTCCCCGGCCAGGCGGCGGATCGGCAGGTCCAGGACCTTTCGGACGCCCCAGTTCCGCTTCTCATACTCGGTGGAGATGATCGGATTTCCGATCTGGTCAGGGAACACGTCGGCGCAGCGCACAGGCCGGCGCGAGCGGTCGCCCGTGGCGACCGGGACATCTTATTCATAGCGATCGAAAATCTTGTAGCCGGCCTCGCGCGATACCCCGGAATCCGGGCACACATCGGCGATCGACTCCCCTTTCAAAAGCCAATTTCAAAAGCCAAGCCACAAAGCGCAAACGTCCGTCCATGACGGGGCTGACCTTCCGCCGATGCGCCTTGCGACCGCAATGCAAATGCATTACCTTCTAAACGGAGGGCATGATGATCCAGAGTTCCGTTACCGAGCGGTTTCAGACCACTATTCCGAAGGGCGTGCGCGAGGCGCTCGGGCTTCGGCGCGGTGACACGCTTGCCTATGAGGTCCGTGGTGAGGAAGTCATCGTCCGGCGACAACCCGAGCAGCAGAGTGATGATCCCGTCCTGACCGGCTTCCTCGACCTGCTGGAGCGCGATATTGCGGCCCATCCGGAACGCCTTCAGCGCGTGCCGGAAGCGCTGGTCCAACGCAGCCGTGAACTGGTCGAGGGCGTCGAGATCGACCTTGACGCGGCGCTTTGAGCCCACACCGTGAAGGTCGGCGATTGGGAAATCTACGCGCACCCGCTGTTCCTCGATCAACTCGAATTGCTGACAGCGGCGGTCGAGCGGGCGCGCGACAAGGATCCTGAAGGTTATCGCGCCGGCCGCGACGCGAAGATGCTTGCGGCGGTCCTGAAGCTGGCGTTCGAGGACATCCCGGCCGATCCCGCGCACAAGCGCTTCGAGCAGGGCGAGACGCTCGGTCCGGCGCGCAAATACTGGCGGCGTGCGAAGTTCTACCAGCAGTACCGCTTGTTCTTCCGCTTCAGCTCCACTGCCAAGGTGGTCGTGCTCGCCTGGGTCAACGACGAGCAAACCAAACGCGCCTATGGCAGCCGCACCGACGCTTATGCCGTATTCGCCAGGATGCTGAAGGCCGGCAATCCACCGGACGATTGGGACACGCTGCTGACGTCGGCGAAGGCACCTGCGGCAAGCCGACGTCTCGCCACCGCCAAGCAGAAGTTATGATCTTCCTCGCCAGCGAAAGCCGCTGGCAGGCGGGGCCCTCTCCTGCTTTCCTGTTGCGTGGGCGGTCGCGGGGGGCTTGGGGGCGATGGCGGCGTGGGGGCGGTCACTCGTGGGATGGTCATGGGGCGGCAGGTCGCTGGGCCCGCAGTTCAATTGGCTGTGGACGGCCTACGCCGTCAGCGTCGCGGGCACCTGGCTGGCCTGGGGCGGGTTTCCCCTGATCGCGGTCACGGTGTTGCACTGCGGCCCCGCCGCCGTGTCCCTGATGATGGCGGGGGGCCTGGCGGCGGGGGCGATCGCCGCCATTCCCATGGGCCCCTGGGCCGAGTTTCGGGCCAAGCGGGGCGTGCTGATCACCATGGACCTGGTCCGCTTCGCCGCCATCATCACCGTTCCCATCGCCTATCCGCTGGGCTGGCTGAGTTATGCCCAGTTGGTGGTCGTCTCCATCATCGTCGCCACCGCCAACATCACCTTCACGGCGGCCAGCGGTGCCTACATCAAGGCGCTGGTCCCCCGGGAGGACCTGATCAGCGCCAACGCCGTGCTGGAGTCCACCAGCTGGGTCGCGACCATCGCGGGGCCGCCCCTGGGCGGGATGGCCATCGGGCTGATGGGTCCCGTGGCGACCGTCCTGGTCGACGCCGTCAGCTATCTGCTCTCGGCCCTGGGCATCGGCATGATCAAGGGGCGGGAGCGGCCGCCAACGCGGCCCGCCGGTCCCAGCCGGCGGCTGGCTGAATTACTGGACGGCTGGCGTTTCATCCTGGCGCACCCGACGCTGTGGCGGCTGTTCCTCAACACCGTGCTGGTGAACGCCATGATCATGGTCAGTGCGCCGCTGATGGCCTTCCTGATGCTGGGGCCGCTGGCCTACACGCCCTGGCAATATGGCCTGGCCTTCGGCCTGCCCTGTGTCGGCGGTCTGATCGGGTCGCGCCTGGCGCGCCCGCTGGCGGCGCGCCTGGGCCAGCGCACCACCATCCTGGTGACGGGAACCCTGCGGGCCGGTTGGTCGCTGGGCCTGGCCTTCATCGGCCCCGGTACGCCCGGCCTGGTCCTGGTCATCGCCGTCCAGTTCGGGCTGGTGCTGTGCTGCGGCACCTTCAACCCGGTCATGGCCTCGTTCCGCCTGGAACAGCTGGCCGCTGACCGCGTGGCCCGCACCCTGTCCGCCTGGTCGGTCACCAACAGCCTGACCACGGCGGCGCTGATCGCCCTGTGGGGCCTGCTGGCTGACATGACCAGCCCCCGCATCGCCATCGCCATCGCCGGCATCCTCATGCTGGCGACGCCCATCCTGCTGCCCTGGCGCCAAATGCGGCCGGCCGCCAGCCTGGCCCCGGGCCTGCCGTCCTGACACTTGGCGGGAACGGCGGTCAGGCTTCCGCCGGGAGCCCCAGTTCATCCCGGATGGTGTCCAGCAGGATGCCGGCCAGACGGGCGGCGGCGGGGGACGGATCCGCCTCCGCCCGGTGGAGGGCCAGGGGAACGTGCGGCAGGGGCGGCAAGCCGGTGGCGGCGGGGTCCAGCACTGACAAGGTACGGGGCATGGTGACGGTGGTACGCACCGTCAGGCCCAGCCCCCCCTCCGCCGCCGCCCACAGCCCGGACAGGCTGGGGCTGGTGAAGGCCAGGCGCCAAGGCAGGCCAGCTCCATCCAACGCCGCCACCGCGGCGGAGCGGAAAGCGCAAGGAGCCGGCAGCACGGCCAGCGGCAGGGGCTCCCCCGCCAAGGCCGCCATGCCGGGCCAATCAGTCCGCCCGATCCAGGCGATGGGCAATTCGGCCACCTGCCGGGCATAGGGCGTGCCCCGGCCGTCACCCCAGATGAGCGCCAGGTCCAATTCGCCCTTGACCGTTTTTTCCGTCAGGGGGGTGCTGCGGTCCACCTGCACCTCAACCCGCACCTTGGGATGGGCCCGGTTGAAGCGATTGAGCACGCCGGGCAGCCAGGTTTCGGCGAAGTCCTGCGGCAGGCCCAGGCGCACCCAGCCCGCGACCTCCGCCCCCCGGATCCCGTCCACCGCCTCGTCGTTCAAATCCAGAAGGCGCTTGGCGTAGCTCAGCAGGCTTTCGCCAGCGGGGGTCAGGGCCAGGCCGCGCCCGGATTTCTGGACCAGGGGCCGGCCGATCTGATCCTCCAGCTTGCGCAACTGGGTGCTGATCGCGGACTGCGACCGGCCCAGCCGTTCCGCCGCGCGGGCGAAGCTGCCCAGTTCGAAGCCAGTCACAAAGGTCCGCAGGACATCCATGTCGAGATTGACGCGCGCCACCAAAGCCGGGCTCCGATAGTTCGATTATGTGGATGTATTGGTTTGTAAGTTTCAAATTTTCAGAATGATTGTGCGCCCTTACCTTCAAGGACGTCAAGCGGGTCCGCCCGCCCCTTTCGAAGAACGGAGCGCATCATGCCCCTCGTCCGCATCTCCCTGATCAAGGGCAAGCCGGCCGCCCATATCCGCGCCATCGCCGATGGCGTCCACCAGGCCTTGACCGAGACCTTCGGCGTGCCGGCTGACGACCGCTTCCAGCTGATCGACCAGCATGAGCGGGACACCTTCCTTTATGACGCCGATTACCTGGGTGTGCACCGCACCGACGACCTGGTGACGGTCACCATCCTGGCCAGCAACTGGCGCGACACCGCGCAGAAGCAGGCCCTGTATCGCGCCATCGCCGAGAATCTGACCCGCGCCCCCGGCCTGCGACCGGAGGACGTGATGGTGGTGCTGGCGCCCAACCAGCGGGACGACTGGTCCTTCGGCAACGGCCTCGCCTCTTACGTCAGCCCCACCTGAACCCATACACGGCAGGAGAACCGCCATGAATGCCCTCGCCCATGACAGCCTGGCCCGCGAGGCCTATGCCCGCAGCCCCCTGGCCAATTCCCCCTTCACCCGCCTGGGGCCGCTGGTCCCCCCCCTGTCGTCCATCGCCGGCGGCCTGGCCCTGATGGCCGTGCGCCATGATCCGCACGGGGCGGGCGGGGTGGAAATGGCCGCCTACGCCATCGCGGCCCTGGCCGGCCTGGCGGCCACCCGCCGGCGGCTGAGGGGTGGCGGCCTGCTGCTGGCGGCCCTGGCCCTGTTGGTGGCGGCGGCCGCAGCACTGGTGGGCATGGCGCTGGACGGCGCCGCCTTACTGCCCGCAGGCGCCAGCGCCCTGGCGGCCCTGGCGCTCGGGTCGCTGGCGGCCGGGGCCGGGCTGGGGGCCGGTCAGCGCTGACCGTGGGCTGCGGCCGAGACCTCCGCCCATTCCTCCCACGCGGCCAGGCGGCGGGCATAGACCTGGCGGATCAGGGGCAACGGCCCCGTGCCCAGTAGCAGGCGCAGGGGCGGGGTCTCGGCATCCACCACCTTCAGGATTGCATCCGCGGTGGCCTGGGGATTTCCGGACATCTCCGGCTTGAAATTGGCCATGACGGCCGCGCGCACGCCGTCATAATCGGGCATTGCCGGCGCGAAGGCGATGGAGGCGCGGAAATCGGTGGCGAAGCTGCCGGGCTCGATGATGGTCACCTTGATGCCGAAGCCCGCGACCTCTCCGGCCAGGGCCTCGCTCAACGCCTCCACCGCATGCTTGGTGGCGGTATAGACGCCGGCGGTGGGGAAGCTGACCACGCCGCCGATGCTGGACACCGTCAGGATATGGCCATGTCCCTGGGCCCGCAGCAATGGGACGGCGGCCTGGATGACGGACAGCGTGCCGAAGACGTTGGTGTCGAAATTGGCGCGCGCCGCCTCCACCGTCATCTCCTCCACAGCACCCATGCAGCCATAGCCGGCATTGCTGAGCACCACGTCCAGTCCGCCGAAATGGGCGTGCGCCCGCGCCACCGCCCGGAACACGCCGTCGCGATCGGTGACGTCCAGGGCCAGGGGTGCCAGCCGGTCGCCATATTCGGTGGCCAGGTCGGCCAAGGTTCCGATGTCGCGGGCGGTGGCGGCGACCCGGTCGCCCCGCCGCAGCGCCGCCTCCGCCCAGATACGGCCGAAGCCGCGGTTGGCGCCGGTGATGAACCAGATCTTCGCCATCTGTCTCTCCAATAAATTTACACTATGCGCGAACTCGCACTGAGTGCGATATCAGATATCGCACCGGGTGCGATATTTCAAGGGCGGGCCTTTCATGCGATAAGGGCCCCCATGAACACCGCCCCCCCATCGCCCGCGACGCCGGGCAAGACTGAAGGCCTGCGCGACCGCAAGCGCCGGGAGACGATGCAGCGCATCGCCGACACCGGCCTGAAGCTGTTCATGGAAAACGGGTTCGAGGCGACGACCCTGGACGCCATCGCCGCCGCCGCCGGCATCGCCCGGCGCACCTTCTTCTATTATTTCAAGTCCAAGGAGGACGTGCTGCTGGCCTGGCAAGGCAGCGGCTTCGTGGAGGCCATCGGCCCGGCCCTGCTGCAGGAACCGGCGGACCTGCCCCCCCTGGCCGCCGCACGGCACTGCCTGCTGACCTTGGCCGCCCGCTTCGAAACCAAGACGTCCATCGCCGCCGACGCCCTGCTGCGTTCCACCGAGGCGCTGCGCGCCCGCAAGCTGGCCAAGATGGTGGATATGGAACGCGACCTGGCCCAGGTGATGGCGGAACGGTGGCCCGACCGCGCGGCGGAGGAACTGCGGGTGGCGGCCATGCTGGCGATCGGCGCCCTGCGCCTGGCCCAGGAGGAATGGCGCCGGGACCATGCGGCCCATCCAGATACCGCCCGCCCCCTGGCTGAGCATTTGCGGGCCACGTTCGCCCTGCTGGACCGGCAGGTGCCGCCCGCAGCCTAGGGTTGCCTAGAACAGCCGGCGCCAGTGCAGCACCACCAGGGACACCAGGATGGTGAAGACCATGACGCCGCAGACCCACATGAAGCCGGCGTCGTGGCCGCTCCACGGCAGGCCGCCCACGTTCATGCCGAAGATGCCGGTGATCAGGTTCACGGGCAGCAGGATGGTGGTGACGATGGACAGAATATAGAGGTTGCGGTTGGTGGCCTCGCTGAAGCGGTTGGACAGCTCGTCCTGCAGCAGCCGGGCGCGCTCCTGCACCAGGTCCAGATCCTGGCCGACGCCGTCCAGCCGGTCGATGCCCTGCCGCAGGCGGGCCTGATCCTCCCCCCCGCACCAGCCGGGCAGGCGGCCCAGCGCCACGTTCAGCGCCGTGCGCTGCGGGCCGATGTGGCGGCGCAGGCGGGCGGAGGTGCGGCGGATACGCCCCAGCTTCTCCCCCTCATCCTCCAGCCGGTCGGCCAGCAGGGCGTCCTCCACATCGTCGACATCATTGGCCAGCTCACTGACCTCCGCCGCCACCGTGTCGGTCAGGTGGAACATGAGGTGGGCGATCAGGTCGACGGCGCTGGTGGGCGCCAGGCCTTGGCTGATGGCGCGGCGCAGCTGGTCCACCGCCATCAGCGGCTGGCGCCGGGCGGTGATGACCAGGTGGGAATCCATGTACAGGCGCAACTGGCCCAGGCCGCCGGCGGGATCATCGAAGCGGTGATGCAGGTCGGCCAGCACGCCGGTGAGGCCGTCGCCCACCGGTTCCAGGCGGAAATGGCTGTCCTGGCCCAGCAGCGCCTGGCGGGCGCCCCGCGGCAGGGTGGGCATGGCCTCGATCCACTGCCGCGCCCGCACGTCCACCAGGTTGAAATGCAGCCAGACCAGGCCGCCGGGTTCCGCCATGGCGTCGTTGATGCCGGGCCAGGGGACAGGCGCCACCGTTCCGTTGCGGATCAGGAATCCGCAGATCAGCCCGTGTTCCTCGCTGATGTCCGATGCCGCGCGCGTGCCCATGGCCCCTCCGCCTATCGGGACGGCCCCAACACCGCCGCCCTTCCCTGTGATGCCGGGCGGAAACGGCCAACGTCAATGCCTTGGAATTTTACGACTTTGTGACAGGACCGCCCCCGGCCCTGCGACGCGATGGCATGCGTCGCTTTGCCGCAAGAAAGCGCAATGGTCAGAAGGGTTTGCCGATCACCAGGAACAGGATGCCCACCACCGCCAGCACGATCAGGGCGGGCATGAAACGGCCCAGGGCAGTGCGCCGGCGCGCTTCCCCGGCCGCCAGGCGGCGCAGGGCGCCGGCCTGGGCGCCGTGCAGGCCCGACAGCGCCGTGACCAGCGCCAGCTTGGCCCACAGCCAGCCGGCGGAGGGCAGCCAGCCGCCCGTGACCGCCAGGGTCAGGCCCAGGCCCCAGACCAGCAGGATGGCCGGTCCCGTCACCCAGCGATGCCAGGCCCGCGCCGCGCGCCAGAAGGCGGGCGACAGGGCATCGGCGCTGGGCACGAAGGCCAGCAGCAGGGCCGCCGCCAGCAGGCCCGCCACGAAGGTGACGGCCGCGGCGGCGTGCAGCGATTCCAGCCAGAGGTAGGGCATGGGTCCGGGTTCCCGATCTTAAGTCCGCCCCCTTGATACACCAGCCGCCAGCCCGCCGGATGGGGCCAATTTGACCAAGCGGAACGGCCCCGGATCGCTCCGGGGCCGCACCGCACTTCTCGGGATTTAGGACGGCGACTGCCGGCCCGGGCCGGTCAGGCCCGTAAGCCAAGCCACCGGATGGTGGCGCCCGGCGCCTGAGGGAGGGCATTTGATCGATCAAGATCAAATGCCCTGCGCATCAGACTTGCGCCAGGCCGCCATCGGCGAACAGTTCGGCGCCGGCGACGAAGCTGCTGTCGCTGGAGGCCAGGAACAGGGCGGCCTTGGCGATCTCCTCCACCTCACCCACGCGGCCCAGGGGCACCTGGCTGGCCATGTAGTCCAGCAGGCCCTGCTGCTGGGCAGCGTCCGGGCCGGCCAATTCCACCAGGCCCGGCGTACGGATGGGGCCGGGGCTCAGCACGTTGACGCGGATGCCGCGTTCCTTCAGGTCCAGGGTCCAACTGCGGGCCAAGTTGCGCACCGCCGCCTTGCTGGCGCTGTAGACGCTGAAGGCCGGTGTGCCGGTGCTGCCGGCGGTGGAGCCGGTCAGGATGACCGAGGCGCCGTCCACCAGCAGGGGCAGGGCCTTTTGCACCGTGAACACCACGGCCTTCACGTTGCGGCCGAAGATGTCGTCGTAGTGTTCCTCGGTGATCTGGCCCAGGGGCAGCATGGTGCCGCCGCCGGCGTTGGCGAACAGCACGTCGATGCGGCCGGCCTGGGCCTTCACCTGTTCATAGAGGCGGTTCAGGTCTTCCGCCTTGGCGCTGTCGGCCTGGACGCCGGCGGCGTTGGGGCCGATGGCCGCCACCGCCGCCTGCAGTTCCGGGGCGCGGCGGCCGGTGATGAACACCCGGGCGCCCTCGGCGGCGAAGGCCTTGGCGGTGGCGAGGCCGATACCGCTGGTGCCACCGGTGACGACCGCGACCTTGCCTTCGAGTTTGCGAGCCATTTTGTCTTTCCTTTCAGAACCTTGGTTGGTGCCGCCCTCGCTATCCGTTGTGGGCGGCGGCTGATGGACAAAAGATGTCGCCAAACCCGTATTTCCAAAATAGAAATGGATGAAAATTATCGTTGCAGGTTTGATGCTATGACCAAGGTGCCGGATTTTGAAGGCCTGGCCATGTTCGCCAAGGTGGCGGAGGAACGGTCCTACGCCGCCGCCGCCCGGGCCATGGGCGTGTCGGTCGCCACCGTGTCGCGCGGCGTCAGCCGGTTGGAGGACAGGCTGGGCGCCCGCCTGTTCAACCGCACCTCGCGCCGCCTGGCCCTGACCGACGTGGGCGCCGCCCTGGCCGCCCGGGCGTCCCAGCTGTATGCCGAGGCGGAGGCGGTGGAGGATGCGGCGCGGGAGTTGTCCAGCCGGCCGCGCGGCACCATCCGCCTGGCCGTGCCCATGACCTTCGGCGTGCACTGGGTGGCGCCGCTGTTGCCGGCTTTCCTGCGGGCATATCCCGAGATCACCGTCGATCTGCACCTGAGCGACGCCACGGTGGACCTGATCGGCGAGGGGTTCGACGCCGCCCTGCGCATCGCCGTGCTGACCGACAGCTCGCTGGTGGCACGCCAGCTGTGCCCCATCGCCCGGCACATCGTGGCCGCCCCGGCCTATATCGCCCGCTATGGCCGGCCGCACCATCCGGGCGAACTGGCGGCCCACCATTGCCTGGGCTACGCCTACCGCGCCCGGCAGGACGTCTGGCGCCTCACCAACGGCGCGGGGGAGGAGGCGGTGGTGGCGCCCACCGGCCCCCTGCGCGCCACCAATGTGGAGGCGCTGCTGCCCACCGTGCTGGACGGGCTGGCCATCGCCGAATTCCCGGAATTCGTGGTGGCGGAGCAGCTGGCCGACGGCCGGCTGGTGGAGTTGCTGGACGGCTGGTCACTGCCCCTGGGCGGGCTGTACCTGGTGACCCCGACCACCCGCGCCCGCCCCGCCAAGGTGGAGGCGCTGGCCGATTTCTTCATCGAGCACATGGCCCGCCCCGCGTGGCGCCGGCCGCGGTAGGAACCCCCGCGTGGCGCCAGCCACGATAAGGAACCCAAGCCACCGGCCGGGGTTCACACCCTGGGTTCTCAGCGGCAAACCACGGGAGACGAGACATGACCGAGAAAGCGGAGTTTCCAGTGTCCAAGGTGCGCCGCTATCTGGAACCGGGGCCCATTGTGCTGCTGTCCAGCGCCCATCGGGGGCAGCGGGACATCATGGCGCTGGGCTGGCATACGATGATGGAATTCACGCCGGCATTGGTGGGCTGCGTCATCGCCGCCGACAACCATAGCTTCGAGCTGGTGCGGGGCAGCGGCGAATGCGTACTGAACCTGCCCACCGCCGCCATGATCGACACCGTGGTGGGCATCGGCAACACCAGCGGGATGGAGGTCGATAAGTTCGAGCATTTCGGCCTGACGGCAGGCCGGGGGGTGAATGTGGACGCCCCGCTGATCCGCGACTGTCCCGTCAACCTGGAGTGCCGGCTGGCCGACGCCAGCCTGGTGGAGCGCTACAACTTCTTCATCTTCCAGGTGATGAGGGCCCACGCGGTGCCACAGCCGGAACACCACGAGACCCTGCACTATACCGGCGACGGCGTGTTCATGGTGGCGGGCGGAACTGTCAGCCGGCGGGAGCAGTTCCGGCCGGAATTGTTGGACTGATACCTGCCGTCGCAAAGTCGCTCTACAGCCGGGGCGCGTCCGGCATTAGGGTCGCCATCCCAAGGATGATGACCCGGCCCGTTTCATGTCGCCCCGCCTGTACCTGACCTTCCCCTTGCTGGCCGTGCTGATCTGGACCGGCAACAATCTGGTGACCAAGGCCTCGGCCGGGGCCATTCCCCCCAGCGTCATCGCCTTTGATCGCTGGTTCGTCGCCTTCGTGCTGCTGACGCCGTTCTGCCTGCGCGGCGCCTGGGCGCGGCGGTCCGTCATCCGCCAGCACCTGCCCCAGATCATCGTCCTCGGCCTGCTGGGCATGGCGCTGTACCAGGGGCTGGCCTATTACGCGGCGGCCAGCACCAGCGCCACCAACATCGGCATCTTCGTGGCCCTGGTGCCGCTGCTGACCCTGGCGATCAGCGCCGTGTGGCTGCGGCAGAAGCATGGGCCCCTGGCCCTGGTGGGCGGGCTGGTGTCGCTGGCCGGCATCCTGTTCGTGCTGGGCCAGGGGGATTACGGCCGCCTGCTGTCGCACGGCGTGGGCCGGGGCGACGCCTTCATGCTGGGTGCCTGCGTGGCCTATGCCGGCTATGGTGTCTGCCTGAAGCGCTGGCCCCTGCCCTTGCCGGTATGGACCTCGCTTTACGCCCAGGTGGCGGCGGGCCTGGTCTTCCTGCTGCCGGGCTATCTGCTGGCGCCCCCGGCCCCGGCCACGCTAGCCACCATCGCCATGATCGCCTATGCCGGCATCCCGACATCCATCCTGGCGCCGGTGCTGTGGATGCAGGGAGTGAAGCACCTGGGGCCGGGCCGCACCGCCATCTTCATGAACCTGCTGCCCATCACCACCGCCGTGCTGGCGGCCCTGCTGCTGGGCGAGGTGCTGCACCCCTATCATCTGGTGGGCGGCGGCCTGGTGGTGCTGGGCATCGTGCTGGCGCAACGCCCTTCCCGGCCGCAACCGGCCACCGCCCAATCCTGATACGATAGGCGTCTCCTCGATTCCCAGTCCGCCTTCGGCTCCCCGGAAATCTCCGGCGCCCGCAGTCGCGGGCTACAGCGGCACGAGAGGCCATCTCGTGCCGCTGGTACACGCCCCTCCTCAGCGGCCGGTGTAGAGGCGGATGAGGGCGGAGACGTTCTCGGCGCCATGGCCGGCCTCCCGCGCGCGCTCCAGGACCGACAGGGTCGCGTCCGCCACGGGGGTGTCGGATTTCAGCGCATCCGCCGCCTGCGTGGCGTAGCGGAAGTCCTTGGCCATCAGGTCCACCGGGAAGCGCACGGCGAAGTCGCCCGCCTGCATCAGGCGGGCATAGCCGGCGGCGGCCGGGCTGGCCACCGGCAGGGTGGTCAGGACATCCAGGGCGGCGGCGCCGTCGAAGCCGGCCCTGCCCAGGAAGCCCATCATCTCCGCCCAGGCGGCCAGCTGGATGCCCAGCAGGCCGTTCACCGCCAGCTTCATGACGGCACCCCGGCCCACCGGGCCGACATGGTGGATGGCCGCCGCCAGGGGCGCCAGCACCGGCTGCGCCCGGTCGAAGGCGTCGCGCCCGCCCCCACCCAGGATGATCAGCTTGCCGTCCTGCGCCTGGGGCAGGCTGCCCACCACCGGCGCCTCCAGGAAGCCCGCCCCGGTGGCGGTCACCACCGCCGCCAGCTGGGTGGCCCAGGCGGGGGAGACGGTGCTGCACTCGATGGCGACGGCGTCCTTGCCCAGGCCGCCCAGGGCGCCGGTCCTGTCATCCAGCCACACGGCCCGGGACGCCGCGTCATCGGCCACCATGGTGATGACGAAGTCCGCCCCCGCCGCAGCCGCACGCGGGCTGGAAGCGGCGGTGGCGCCGAGCGCTGTCAGGTCCGCCGTCGCGGCGGGCGAGCGGTTCCACACCGTGACGGCGTGACCCGCCCTGACCAGGTTCGCGGCCATGCGGGCACCCATGGCGCCCAGGCCCAGGAATGCGACCTTGCTCATGTTTTCAATGCTCCTTGAAGGGCGGCTCACCAGGGAACGGTGGCGCCTTTGTAATCCAGATACTGCAGGCCGGGCTTCCCAGCCTGGGCGGTCACCACGTCGACCACGCGGGGAATGCTTTCGGACACATCCAGGCTGGCGGCCGGCCCGCCCATATCGGTGCGCACCCAGCCGGGGGCGATGACCAGCAGGGTGCGGCCGTGCGCCGGTTGCCGGGCGGCGTAGGAGCGCATGAGGGTGTTCAGCGCCGCCTTGCTGGCGCGATAGACCTCCCACCCGCCGCTGAGGTTGTTGGCCACGCTGCCCAGGCCGGAGGACATGACGGCAATGGTGCCCTTGGGCGTCACCAGCGGACCCAGCACCTCGACACAGCGCATGGGCGCCAGGGCGTTGGTCACCTGGACACGGACGAATTCCTCGGTCGACACCTCGCCGATGGTCTCTTCCGGGTTGTTGGTGACACCGGCGTTGACGAACAGCACATCGACCCGGCTGCCCTCCAGGCGCCGGCGCAGGGCCGCGATCTGGTCGGCATGGACGATGTCCACCGTCTCCACCGTCAGGCGGCCCTGGGCCTCGCCCGCCAGCTCATGCAGGGGTCCGGGCTCGGCACCGGGACGGACGGTGGCGATAACCTGCCAGCCACGGGTCAGATACTCCTGGGCCAAGGCCAGGCCCAGGCCACGGGAGGCGCCAACGATGAAGGCGGTTGGGGAAGCGGACATGAGGGGGACCCTTTCTGCTAGGGGCGCCGGCCGCCCCGGTGCGCGCCGGGATCGGGCCATGAGGGAAGGGAGACGCCTGATATGGGGCGGCCCCGGCGAAAGTCAGGGGCGAAAGTCTCGTGGGGCCTGGGAATGAGCATGCCGCAGCGCGCCCCACCCGCGCGATTGACGATGAGTCATCAGGCGGCTGACCAGCCGTCATAACCACCAGGCTTGACCTTATTTTACCCGGGCATTATACCCCCAGCCAAGATATCACCCGGGTGAAATAGGATCGTACCATGCAGAGCCAGGACAGGAAGGCGGCCATCGCCGACTACAAGAAGCGGGAGGATGAGCCCGGCATCTATGCCCTGCGCTGCGCCGCCCTGCCGGACACCGTGTGGGTGGGACCCACACCGACCCTGGACACCATCCGGAACCGGCTGTGGTTCAGCCTGCGTCACGGCGGCCACACCCACCGGGGCCTGCAAGCCGCCTGGAACACCCACGGGGCCGACGCCTTCACCTTCGAGGTGCTGGAACGGCTGGAGCCGGAGGAAAGCCCCTATCTCGCCCGTGCCCAACTGAAGGACCGCGCCGCCCACTGGCGGACGGCGCTGAAAGCGGAAGGGATTTAAGTCACCCCGGCCGCTTCGGGATATCCAGCCCGCGCTGTACCGCCGGCCGCGCCAAGCCGCGTTCCAGCCAGGCGGGAACGTTCTTGAGGCTGGCGTAGTCCACCAGTTCACCGGCGCCATAGAAGCCCACGAGGTTGCGCACCCAGCCCAGGCAGGCGATGTCGGCGATGGTGTATTCCTCGCCCATGATCCAGGGGCGGTCGGCCAAGCGGCCCTCCAGCACGCCCAGCAGGCGCTTGGATTCGTCGGCGTAGCGCTTCAGGGGGCGCTTGTCCTCATAGTCCTTGCCGGCGAATTTGTGGAAGAAGCCCACCTGGCCGAACATGGGACCGATGGCCGCCATCTGGAAGAACACCCACTGCAGCGTCTCGTAGCGGGCGGTCGCGCCGGCGGGCAGGAACCTGCCCGTCTTTTCCGCCAGATAGACCAGGATGGCGCCGGACTCGAACAGGGCGATGGGCGTGCCCTCCGGCCCGTTGGGGTCGATGATGGCCGGGATCTTGCCGTTGGGGTTCAGCGACAGGAATTCCGGCGTCCAGCTCTCGTTCTGCATGATGTTGACGAGATGCGGCTCATAGGGCAGCCCCGTCTCCTCCAGCATGATGGAAACCTTCACGCCGTTGGGCGTGGGCAGCCCATAGAGCTGGATGCGGTCGGGATGCTGGGCCGGCCAGCGGCGGGTGATGGGAAAGGCGGACAGGTCGGTCATCGGGGCTTCTCATCAGTCGGCTCGGGGTGCGGCATTGAACCGCCAATCCGCCCCCGCTTCAACGGCCGCGGTCACAACGCGAAAGAAAAGGGCGGCCACCCGCGACCGCCCTTTCCCATGACCTTATACCAGCGGCACGAGATAGTGACTCGTGCCGCTGTAGCCCGCGACCGCAGGCGCCGGAGATTTCTGGGGAACCGAAGGCGAACCGGAAATCGAGGAGAAGCCAAGCCAGCGGATGCTGGCGCCCGGCGCCTGAGGGGCGGCAGCTGATCGGTCACGATCAACTGCCGCACGTATTGGATGCCGGCCTTACTTGGCCTGCACCACCTCCACCACCTTGACGTCGGGCTCGCTCCAGCCCTTGGCGCCGGTATGTCCCAGGCTGTGGCTGGCCTCGGTCCAGGTGAGTTCGGTGACGTTGCCGCCGCCCTGCTCGTAGGCGTAGGTGAAGCCGTCGTCCTGGAACAGGGTGAAGCGGCCGTCGGCGCCCGGATAGACCTTCACCTTCGCGATGGTCTGCTTCTGGTGCGTGTTCTCGATGGGGGAGCCCAAGGGCAGGATGGACCCGGCCTTCACGAACACCGGGATGCGGTCGATGGGGGCGGCCACCGTCACCGTCTGGCCACCGGTGTAGCGCTTGTCCGTCCAGAAGTCGTACCAGTCGCTGCCCGCCGGCAAGTACACCTGCTTGGTCGTCGCCCCCTGCTCCGTCACCGGGGCCACCAGCAAGGCGGGGCCGAACATGTATTCGTCCCGCATGTCGGTCACGGCCGGGTCGTTGGGGAAGTCCAGCGGCAGGGCCCGCAGGAAAGGCGCGCCCGTCTTATAGGTCTTGTAGCCCAGGGAATAGATGTACGGGATCAGCTGATAGCGCAGCTTCACGTACTTTTCCAAAATGGCCTGGGCGTCGGGCCCGTAGGACCAGATCTCGTTGGCCGGGCGGCTGCCGTGGGTGCGCAGCACCGGCAGGAAGGTCGCGTACTGGAACCAGCGGGTGTACAGCTCGGGATAGTCGTCATAGCCGCCGACCACGCCGCGCGCCGGCGTCGGGTCCAGCAGCGGCGCCTTGGCGGGCTTGTGCTCCTCCGGCAGGTACTGCCAGCCGCCGGTGTCGTTGCTCCAGTAGGTGATGCCAGACGCGGCGAAGTCCAGGCCGGTGGGCACCTGTCGCTTGAACGCGTCCCAGGTGGGGGTGATGTCGGACGACCAGACGATGGCGCCGTTGCGCTGCACGCCCAGATAGGCGTCGCGCGACAGGATGACGGTGCGCTTGTCCTTGAAGTCGCGGCGGAAGCCGTCATACAGCGCGCTGGTGTGGAACAGCGGGTAGACGTTGAAGTACTTCGTGCCCGGCCCGATGTGGTAGTAGCTGCCGTTGGGCGGCAAATCCGGCTCCGTCTCATCCGACCACAGGCTATCGAAGCCCTGGCTCAGGATGTTGTCGCGGATGGTGTTCCAGTACCACTTGGCGGCATCGGGGTTGGTGGTGTCGATGTCCGACCCGGCCTTGTCATAGGGCAGGCCATTGGTGGGCGTGCCGTCCGCCTGGCTCAGGAACCAGCCGTTCTTCTTCAGCAGATCATAATAGCGGCCATCGGACGTGAAGCGCGGCCACACGCTGATCATGGTCTCGAAGCCCATGTCGTGCAGCTGCTTGTTCATGGCCTTCGGGTTCGGCCACAGCTCCGGCACGAAATCGAACTGGCCCATGATGGTGTAGTAGAACCAGTCGACCACCAGCACGTCGGCCGGAATGTGCCGCTCACGATAGCCCTTGGCCACGTCCAGCACCTCTTGCTGGGAGCGGTAGCGCTGCTTGGACTGGATGTAGCCGTAGGCCGACTTGGGCAACATGGGGGTGGCGCCGGTCAGCTGGCGGTAGCCGGCGTAGATCTCATCAGGCGTCTTACCGGAGATGACGAAGAAGGAGACGCGGTCGCCCACCTCGGACGTCCAGCGGGTGACCTCGTTGAAGCCCGGCTCGATCGTCGTCTTGGACGGGTTGTCCCACAGCAGGCCGTAGCCGTAGTTGGTGATCATGAAGGGCACGCAGGTGCTCTGCCCGCCCGAGGCGTTGTAGTCGTTCCAGCAGCGCACCACATGGCCGCGATGGTCCAGGAAGCCCTCCTGGTTCTGGCCCAGGCCGTAATAGTGCTCATCCGCCGGGGAGGCGAAGGTGCCGTTCACGGTGTAGAATTGGTCATCGGTGGGCCGGCGGTCATGCAGCAGCTGGCTGTTGCCATCCTTGAAATTGGGAATGCCCATGGACCAGCCGGTGAAGTCCAGGATGGTCTTGCCCGCCGCGTCCTTGAACAGGATGTGGGCGCCGTTGGTGGTGCCGCCGAAATAGCGGCTGATGTCCACGGCGGTCTGCTGCGGCGCCACGGCGTGCGGCGGCGGGTGCCAGCCGACGATGGTGGCCGACATCTGGCCGGACTTCAGCACGGTGTCGCCGCGCTCATCCTGGCCTTGCGTCCAGCCGGCGGTGTTGGCGCCGGGGATGATGCCGTAGCCGGGGCCGGCCAAGGCCGCGTCCTTCTTCAGGCTGAGGGTAACGCGGATAATGTTGGGGCCGTAGGGCTCCAGCACCAGGGTCTGTTCCTGGGTCTTGTTCGACTGGTCCACCACCACGGGGGCGGTAACATCCCTGCCGGCCGCAAGGGCCGGCGTGGTCAGGGCCGAAGCGGCGGCGCCGAGGCCCAGGACCAGTGCCAAGCCCCAGTAATTCAACATGGATTTCGGTGCGGCGCCCCGCGCGGGCTGCCCCTGCGTCTTCATGGTCGGTCTTCCCCCTGGAGGATTCTTATAAATCATATGATAGCGGTACCATCGGCCATGCCCAGGCCTGGGTCAACCCGAAAACTCCCCGCCCCGGCTCCCGGTGCCGCCATGGTCCATCGTTCCGGCACAGCAACAGTCCGTGCCGCCGCTATGCCCTATCGCGCGGGCCCGCCACCGCTTAGATGTAGGATGATGACGGGTGCGCCGATGCCGCGCCCCGGTGAGATTTGCCCTGGAGGGACCGGCCGATGAGCCCGCTGAAGACCCTGAAACGCCTGCACCCGGCCTATCGCGACGACATCGCGGACCTGACGACGCGCCGCCCCCTGCCGGGGCCGGCCCTGCCGCAGCTGAGCCCCTTCCTGTTCCTGAACCACCATGGGCCTCAGGTGTATCCGCCCAATAACGGCGGCCTGCCCTTCGGCCCCCACCCCCACCGGGGTTTCGAGACGGTGACCTTCATCCTGGAAGGGGAGCTGACGCACGCCGACAGCGCTGGTCATGAAAGCGTTATCAAGGCCGGCGGCGTGCAATGGATGACGGCGGGGCGCGGCGTGGTGCATTCGGAGCTGTCGCCGGCCGAATTCCGCCGCAAGGGTGGGCCGCTGGAGATATTGCAGCTGTGGGTGAACCTGCCGGCCCGGCTGAAGTTCGCCGAGCCCGGCTATACCGGTCTGCAGCGCGACGCCATCCCGGCCCTGCCCACGCCGGATGGGCGCGGCACCGTCAACCTCATCGCCGGCAGCTGGGGTGGCGCCGCCGGTCCCGTCCCCTCGCTGACCGGCGTGTTCATGAGCACGGTGACCTTGGGCGCCGGCGGCACCGTGCGCTTTGACGGCGCCGCCGGCCGCACTGTCTTCCTTTACGTCGTGCGCGGCGCGATCGCCGTGGGCGGCGGCACCGCCCCCGCCCACCAGCTGGCGGAACTGAGCCTGGAGGGCGACGCGGTCGAGATCACGGCGCAGGAAGATGCGGTGCTGCTGTTCGGCCATGGCGAGCCCATCGCCGAACCGGTGGTGGCCCACGGTCCCTTCGTCATGAACACCCGCGAGGAAATCATCGCCGCCATCCGCGATTACCAGGCGGGATTGTTCGAGTAATCCCTCAAGCGGCGGGCGCGGCCATCCGGTCGCTGGCCTTGTCCTCGATTTCCAGTCCGCTGGCGCTCCCCGGAAATCTCCGGCGGCCCCGGTCGGGGCCTACGGCGGCATGAAGCTCATGCCGCCGGCCGGTGGGGATTGGTGAAGATCGCCTCCACCGGCAGGCCGAACAGCGCGGCGATGCGATAGGCCAGGTCCAGCGACGGGTCATGCTTCTCCGTCTCCAGGGCGTTGACCGCCTGGCGAGACACGCCCAGCCGCTCGCCCAGATCGTTCTGCGTCCAGCCACGCTCGGCCCGCAGGACCTTCAACGTGTTCCGCATCAGCGCGTACTCCGGATGAAGGGCGAGACGATGCAGAAGGCCACCCAGAAGATGGCGTAGACCATATAGCCGGGCAGGTGGTCCACCCGCGCGAAGGTCTCCAGGAAGCCCCAGGCGCTGGCGACGATGAAGGCCAGGCAGGCGGCGATGATGAAGCGCCGGGCCAGCAGCGCCCGCATGAATTCATCCACCTGGGTCATCAGCCTGAGCGTCGCCCACAGCTGCACGGCGATGCAGCCCACCGGCACCAGGATCGCCCCCCACAGCAAGGGCCCGTCCAGCTGCGATTGGCCCCAGCTGATGACCTTGATGGACAGGACGTAGAGGACCGCGGTGATGATCGAGGTGAGAATGTAGCGCCGCGAGGCGGGCGGGAAGAAAACGGCGACGGACATGATGTCATGATCTCCTGACGTTTTGTCAGGCAAACATGACTCATTCTGAATGTCAGGTCAACCTGACTTTTAGGTCCGGTCCGCCTTGCCGGGGCGTTTTCCCCGAGTCGCGGCCCGGCACTATCGACACAGGGTCGCGAATCCACGCCTTTCGGATAGGTTCGCCCGCTAAGGAAGCCTTAAGGAAGCCGCCCTAATATCCCGCATACCAGGCGGGACAAGACTCGGGCCTCCTCTTGGAACGCCCGTGCTAGACTAAATAACCCGCCCGGTTTTGAACCGTGAACCGTTGCCGTCCCAGTATTCACCCCGATTCCAGCCCCACGGCTGGCCACAGGAACTCGCCCCGGAATGACCCGCGACGATGAACGCCTGCCCCGTGAACGCCGCCGCGGCGCCATGCTGCGCGGGGTGCTGGCTGGCGCCTTCCTGGCGCTGGCGGCCGCCACGGCCCTGCCGCAGGCGGCCTGGGCCGGCGAAGGCGGCGGCCAGAAGTCGGAAGATCCGGAGGTGCTGCGCAAGGTCAAGATGAACCCCATGCTGCTGCCGGGGAAGGACCGCTTCTCCTACGTCCGGCTGCAGGTGATGCTGGTCGTGCGCATGAGCAAGCATCTGAATGAGGACGTGGACCTGGTCACCAACCTCAAGCCCCGCATCAATGGCGAGCTGACCGAGGCGCTGACCGTCGACCACCTGACCCATAACCGCCTGAACACCGCCGACGTCCAGGCCCTGAAGGGCCGCATCATGGAAGTGGCCAACGAGGCCGTGGGCAAGCCCCTGGTGGATGAGGTCCTGATCGTCAGCCTGCTGGTCGGCTGATTGAATCTGATTGAATTCCGGGCGCCTGAGCCTTGCGCGCCCCGGGGCTGTGCAAGCCGCCCAAACCTGCTATAACCCGCCCCGGCGTCTCCGTAGCTCAGCAGGATAGAGCACAGGATTCCTAATCCTGGGGCCGTGGGTTCGAATCCCGCCGGGGACACCATCAATCCCAGACATCCGTATGTATGGCGGCGATGAAGGAAGCCCTACAGTCCCCAAGGCATGGATTTTTACCGGATTGGTGCCTAATGGCATTGAATAGTCACTTCACCTGACTTCTTTTCAGACGCCTTGCACTGCTCAACCTTGTCTTTAAGTTCCACGTCGGTGACGGTACCGCTGGCGTATATGCAGCGGATAGTCACCATCCGCCCAGCCTTGTAGATTTCACCAACTGTGAAAGTGTCCTGCCCCGCCCCTTGGTCATCTGGGGCCAGGTTGAACATGTCCTCCGGCTTCCCATCGAACACGTTGAGGCTCTTAACCTTATCGCCAGGTCGCGCTGGGCAAACGTCCGGCGGGGCAGCGCAGGCGGCATTTGCTATGCCAAAACTGGCGGCGGAGATCAGCAAGAGCCGCTTCATAACATCACGGTTCAACGACAAAGAAACCATCTCCTCTGTTCGAGATGCCGTGACCGTCCCAGCGGATGCCTCTAGGTGCGACTGGCTGGGGGACATGTCCGGTAATCCATTGATCATAAACATAAATTCCCCGACCATCCTGCCGCTCATAGATCGCCGCATGCCCGTAATAGCGACCTTGGTCATCAAAGGTCGCGATCACGGTGCCGGAAAGGATGGTCGCGTTGTTCTTGACGGCCGCCCCCTTTCGCCAGAGCGCCGTGCTGACGGGCAATGAAGGGCAAACTTGAGTGACGAAAGAAACGCACTGCCCACAGAAGTCCGGCGAGTGCCGCGTTTCTTCAGGCGGCTTATCGTCATAGGGCCCCAGCGCCGATGTGCGGGTACAAACCCATTTCCCAACGGGCGCCTTGGGATTGGCGGTATAGCCGATGGCCACGAACGGCATGGGGCACTGCTCCGAAATCCGAACCTGCCCCATGAGGATCGGTCGAAATTCCGGCGCGGCAATGGCCTTGGGGAAAAATGTCTCTGCCATCGACGGGCGGGCGCTTCCACCCGCCCTGTCAGTCCCTCACTTCAAATTGTCGATCGCCACCCCCGGCAGGGTGTCCGCCGGGGTGAAGCCGAAGATGCGGCCGTAGAAGTACAGCTCCGCCTCCTGCGCGCGGATGATGCTGTCGGCCTTGCGGAAGCCGTGCTGCTCGCCCTCGAACTCGATGTAGGCGACGGGCACGCCCTTGGCCTTGAGCGCGTTGACGATGCTGCGCGACTGCGCCGGCGGCACCACCGCGTCCTCCGACCCTTGGAAGGTGATCAGCGGGGCGGAGAAGCCGTCCAGGTGGTGCAGGGGGCTGCGGGCGTCGTAGACGGCCTTGCCCGCCGGATAGGGGGCCACCAGGCTGTCCAGGTAGCGGCTTTCGAACTTGTGGGTGTCCTTGGCCAGGGATTCCATGTCCGACACGCCGTAGTAGTTGGCGCCGGCCTTGAACACCTTGGTCAGCGCCAGGGCCGCCAGGGTGGTGTAGCCGCCGGCACTGCCGCCGCGGATGGCGGCGCGGTTGGCGTCGGCCAGGCCGGCCTTGTCCAGGTAGGCCACCACGGCGGTGGCGTCCTGCACGTCGGTGATGCCCCAGTTGCCGCGCAGGCGGTTGCGATAGGCACGGCCATAGCCGGTGCTGCCGCCGTAGTTCACATCCACCACGGCGAAGCCGCGGCTGGTCCAGTACTGCACGCTCATGTCCATCGAGGGCTTGGCCGCGCTGGTGGGGCCGCCATGCACCTTGACCAGCAGGGGCGGCTTCTCCCCCGCCGGGGCCTGGAAGGCGGGGTTGGTGGGGGCGTAGTAGAAGGCGTGGGCCGTCCGCGCCTGGCCGTCCGGGCCGGGGGCGGTGGGGAATTCGATGGGCCGGGCGCGCGACACCAGGCCGGCCTCCAAACCTTCCGGCGCCGGGCGGCGCAGCACGGCGTGGGTGCCGGTCGCCAGGTTGACGGTCACCACCGCCGGCGTGGCGTCGGCGAAGCTGGCGATCATGACCGCCTGGTCGGGCCCCAGCAGCCGCACGCCGGTGATGCCGACGAAAGGCAGGTCCAGGTCATGCGCCTTGCCCGTCTTCAGGTCGATGACGGCCAGCCTGTCCAGGCCCTGGCTGCTGTACCGCGCCACCGCCTGGCCCTTCCCGGTCAGGGCATAGGTGGTCAGGCCCAGGTTCCACAGGGGGCCGCCGAATTCCGCCGCCTTGGCCACGACGGGGCGGGTGGCGCCGTCGTGCCAGGCGTACAGGTTCCACCAGTCGCTGCGGTCGGAGATGAAGTAGAGGGTGCCGTCGGCATCCCACTGCGGTTCCAGCACCGATTCGTCATGGCCGCCGGCGACCGCCGTCGGGCTGCCCAGCCCCTGGGGCGTGAGGTCGGCGACGTAGAGCGTGGTGGTGTCCCAGGGCATGTTGGGATGGGACCAGGCGATCCAGGCCAGGCGCTTGCCATCGGCGCTCAGGCGTGGATAGGCCACGAAGTCTGTGCCGCCGAACAGCACCGTGCCGGCGTCGCCGGGCGTGTCCACCGCCAGGCTGACGATGGTGTTCTTGGCCTCCCCTGGGGCGCTGTGATCCTCGCGCACGCAAATGAGGTGGCCGGGCGCACCCGCTACGCAATCGGCATAGCGGTAGCCCTCCGGCGTCAGCGGCTGCGGCGCGCCGCCCGCCTCGGGCACGGTATACAGGCGCTGATCGGCGAAGTTGCTGAAGTACAAGCGGCCGCCGGCCAGACCACCGCCAACGGCCAGCAGGGCGCCGCCGCCATATTCATGGACGCGGGTGCGGGCGTTCACCTCCGGCCCCGTCAGCTCGCGGATGCCACCGGCGCCATCGGGCGTCACCACGGCGTAGCGGCCCTTCTCGGCCGGGCGGCTTTCCAGCCAATAGGGCACGCCGCCGTCCACCATCAGGTCGCCCAGGCGGATCTCACTGCCGGCCAGGCGGGCGGCGGTGATGGGCGAGGCCCAGGTGCCGTAAGCGGCGGTCTTCTTCTCGGCGGCGGTCGCGTCGGTCATGCCAGTCACCAATCCCATCAGCAGCGCCGCCACCGCGGCCCGTCTCAGCCCCATGCCCTGGTCCCCATGCGCTTATTTCGTGTGAAGATGCCCCCGCATCAGGGCGCCAGTGTGCCCCAAGCCCAGGCCGGCGCCAACGCCGATGCGGGGGGCCCATGCGGGCGGGCCGCTTGACGACGGGGCGCCCAAGGTCGATCTAAGCCCCTGTTCCGTCATTCCACGCACCGCCAGGGAGAGGCCCCATGGGCATCGCCGTTCGCCAGCTCGCCCCGCGCAAGGCCCCCATCCGCACGGCGGATGGTCTGGTCCAGGCCGGCCTGGCCGAGGCGTCGGCCCTGCCTGTGCTGGAACAACTGGCGGCCAGCTTCGCCGTCTCCGTCACCGACCAGATGGCCGGCCTGATCGACCCCACCGACCCGAACGACCCCGTGGCCCGCCAGTTCATCCCGGCGGGGGAGGAGCTGGAAACCACCCCCGGCGAGCTGGCCGACCCCATCGGCGATGGGCCGCACAGCCCGGTGAAGGGCATCGTCCACCGCTATCGCGACCGGGTGCTGCTGAAGGCCGTCAACGTCTGCCCGGTCTACTGCCGCTTCTGCTTCCGGCGGGAGATGGTGGGCCCGGGCAGTGAGACCTTGGACGGCGCGGAGCTGGACGCCGCCCTCGCCTATATCGCCGAGCACGAGGAGGTGTGGGAGGTCATCCTGACCGGGGGCGACCCCCTGATCCTGTCGCCCCGCCGCCTGGCCGAGATCGTCGCGCGCCTGGACGCCATCCCCCACGTCGGCATCGTCCGCTTTCACACCCGCGTACCGGTGGTGGACCCCGACCGCGTGACGCCGGAGCTGGTGGCCGCCCTGAAGGGCAAGCGCATCGCCAGCTGGCTGATGCTGCACGCCAACCATTGGCGGGAGCTGGACGACACCGCGCGCGGCGCCATTGCCCGCCTGGTGGATGCCGGCATCCCGCTGCTGTCGCAGACCGTGCTGCTGAAGGGCGTGAATGACGATGCCGACACCCTGACCCGCACCTTCCGCGCCCTGGTCCAGGCGCGGGTGAAGCCGCATTACCTGCACCAGGGGGATTTGGCCAAGGGCACAGCACATTTCCGCACGACGATCCAGCGTGGCCGCGCCCTGATGCGCGAGTTGCGCGGCGATGTCTCCGGCCTGTGCCAGCCCACCTATGTGCTGGACATCCCCGGCGGCCACGGCAAAGTGCCCCTGACCGCCGACTATCTGGCCCCCGACGGCGAAGGCGGCTGGACCGTCACCGACCCACGCGGCGGCCGGCACGCCTATAGCGAAGAGGCGGAGTAGACCCTGGCGCTAACCGGCATTCAGCCCCCTTCGGGCGGCTGCGGCTGGCGGCGTTCCGGCAGCACCATGCGCACCGCCGTGCCGAAGCGGCGCACGGCGTGGAAGGCGCGGGAATGGAAGTGGCGGCGGATCAGCACCACGATCACCAGGGTGGTGGAGGCCATGAAGGCCAAGGGGTGGACGAACCAGCCCAGGGCCGCGAAGCCGAAGTAATAGGCCCGCACCCCGGCGTTGAAGCTCTGCACCGCCAGGGACAGCAGGGCCGCCGCCGCGTCCGCCGCCTCTTCCACGTCCACGCTGGGCGGGTGGTTGGTGGCGTCGGGCATGGCGCCGATCAGGGCGCAGGTATAGTTGTACTGCCGAACCGCCCAGGTGAACTGGAAGAAGGCGTAGACCAGCACGCCCAGCAGCAGGAACAGCTTCACCTCCACCAAGGCACCGGACGCGGTGCTGGTGACGTGCATCTTTTCCACCAGGGCCGCCAGCCGATCGGCGTTCACCAGGGCGCTTAGGTCGCCGGCGATCAGCAGCACGGTGGTGGAGGCGAAGAAGGACACGCTCTGGATCAGGTGGCCCAGCAACTGGCCGTCCAGCAGGCGGGTGTCGCGCGCCTGCATGTTGCGCATCCACACCTCGCGGACCGTGCGCATGTGCAGGTTCAAGCTGGCCGGCGCCCCCGGCAGGCGGAAGATGACGTTATAGCCGCCCCACAACACGAAGAAGGTGGTGAGGGCCAGAAGGTCCAGCGGCGCCAGGTCGAAGGGCATGGGCGGGCTTTGGGTCGGGTCGGGCGGAAACGGCGCCATCATGCCCTGACGCCACGTGGCAGGCGAGCGGAAGCTTAAGGCCTTGGCGTTCTTACACAACGCCGGGGCATCGACACATCATCGCCCCGAGGCGTATTAGATGCTTCCATGCGCAACTTAATGCCAAGGACCGTCATGCCGTTGAAAATTGGCAAGCCTTTGCTGGCCGCCCTTATCGCCACAGGCACCCTTCTGGGCTGTGCCACTGGCGAGGCCAGCAAAGACATCGTGTTCAGCGCAGACAGTAAGAAAGCGATCGTTGTCCTGGGATGGGAAGGCCTGGACCAATATGGTGGCACATCCCTGCGGTTACAGTTCCGCGGCACCAGCATGCTGGGCCCCTTTGACGATCGCTACTTCAGCCTGGCCAACGGCAAGGGCCTGATTGAGCGGCAACCAACCGAATACTTCGTGGCGGAGGTTGATCCCGGCTATTACGTGGTCGACTCGGTGGACGTCCGTTGGTCCCAGGAGGTGATCGTCCGAATGTGCAAGGGCACCATCAAGTTCTTCCTGGCGCCTGGCAAGGTCACGTATATCGGCAACTTCGCCTCTACTTTTGGCGGCGCCGCGGTGAAATCGGCCAAACCGCAACCGCAGGCGGCTGCGGCGAAGCTGGCCGAGTTTCCACACATCACCCAGCCCATGACCGTAGCGACCGTAAGCAACGTCCCCTACCCCAAGCGTGAGGACTGTAAGATATAAGCACTTACGCTGGCGGCGCGTCGGCCTGGCTCTCCGGCGCCGCGTCGGCGAAGGCCGGCAGGGCCAGGCAGGCCTGGTCGATGGCCACCAGGGTCGGGCAGGCGGATAGGTCGGCGTTGAAGCGCCGGGCGTTGAACATCTGCGGCACCAGGGTCAGGTCCGCCAGGCCGGGCGTGTCGCCGAAGCAGAAGCGGCCGGCATGGGGCTTCACCATCGCCTCCACCGCCGCCAGGCCGGTTTCCATCCAGTGGCGCACCCAGCGGCCGGCCCGTTCCTCATCCACGCCCATCTCACCCTTCAGGTACTTCTGGACCCGCAGGTTGTTGATGGGGTGGATGTCGCAGGCGATGGCCAGGGCCACGGCGCGGGCCTGGGCGCGGGCGATGGGGTCGGCCGGCAGCAGCGCGGGGGTGGGGTGAACCTCGTCCAGGTATTCCGCGATGGCCAGCGACTGGGTCAGCAGGTGGCAGCCGGTCGCGTCGTCCACCGCCAGGGTGGGCAGCTGGCCCTGCGGGTTCAGGGCCAGGTACTCCGGCTTCAGCTGTTCCCCGCCGTCGCGCAGCAGGTGGACCGGCACCTGCTCGGCCGTCAGGCCCTTCAGGTTCAGGGCGATGCGCACGCGGTAAGCGGCGGAGGAGCGGAAATAGGTATAAAGGGTGAGCGAGGCCATGGGGCAGGCGGGTCCTGGAAGGGGGATGGTCAGAGGACGGGGGCCGGAACGGGCTCGGGCGCCACCGGGTGGGCCTGGTATTCCGCCACCGTCTGCTCGATCGCGCCGAAGACGCTGGCGCCGGCGGCGTCCCGCATCTCGATACGCACGCTGTCGCCGAAGCGCAGGAAGGGCGTCTTGGGCTGGCCTTGCAGCAGGGTTTCCACCGTGCGCACCTCGGCCAGGCAGGAATAACCCACGCCGCCCTCCGCGATGGGCTTGCCCGGGCCGCCGTCCGGCCCCCGGTTGGACACGGTGCCGGAGCCGATGATGGTGCCGGCAACCAGCGGCCGGGTGCGGGCGGCGTGCGCGATCAGCTGGCCGAAGTCGAAGGTCATGTCGATCCCAGCGTTGGGCCGGCCGAACGGTTGCCCGTTGATGAAGGACAGCAGGTCCAGGTGCAGCTTGCCCTCGCGCCAGGCGTCGCCCAGGGCATCCGGCGTCACCGCCACGGGGGCGAAGGCGCTGGACGGTTTGGACTGGAAGAAGCCGAAGCCCTTGCCCAATTCCGCCGGGATCAGGCCGCGCAGGGACACGTCGTTGACCAGCATGACCAGGCGGATCAGGCCGCGCGCCTCTTCGGCCGACACGCCCATGGGCACGTCGCCGGTGACCACCGCCACCTCCCCCTCCAGATCGATGCCCCAGGCCTCATTGGCCATGAGGATGGGGTCGCGGGGCCCGAGGAAGCTGTCGGACCCGCCCTGGTACATCAGCGGGTCGGTCCAGAAGCTGGGCGGCATGTCGGCGCCGCGCGCCTTGCGCACCAGCTCCACATGGTTGACGTAGGCCGAGCCGTCCGCCCACTGATAGGCGCGGGGCAGCGGGGCCATGCAGGCGGCCTCGTCGAAGGCCTCGAACGGGGCGACGCCCTCATCCAGTTCGGCCGCCACCTCGGCCAGGCGCGGCGCCACCTGCGCCCAGTCGTCCAAGGCCCGCTGCAGCGTGGGGGCGATGCCCGGCACGGCGCGGAAGCGCGCGAGGTCGGCCGACACGACGACCAGGATGCCGTCGCGGCCCACCTTGGCCTGCAAGGCGGCGTCCAGCGTGCGGTCCAGCGATTTCAGGGTAGCCAGCTTCATGGGGGGCCTTTCCTATCGATCCTTTCGCCCTTATGGGGTCGGCAGGAAAAGGGGCGCCCTCAAGGCGGCCGGCCATCCCGGATGGCGGCGCCTTGAGACCACGAAAAACGGGGCTGTTTCCTCCCAACCCGTCTTCCACCCCCGGGGCGGTGCCCGTTAAGGACAACCCCAATGACAGGATGGACAGCGGCCGGTTTTATCGTTTCAAATGAAACGTTATAAGTACAGTAGGCCGCGCGGGTTTCCCTGTCAAGCCGCCCCGCCACCGCCACCAACCTGTCACAGGGTCAGCCCCCATGCCCCCCGATCTGCAGCTGAACCGCTTCCTCCCCTACCGGCTGAACATCCTGTCGAAGAAGGTCAGCCTGGCGCTGGCCACGCGGTACCAGGAACGCTTCGGCCTCAGCATTCCGGAGTGGAGGGTGTTCGCCACCCTGGGCCAGGAACAGCCGCTGTCGTCCAACGACATCGTGGAGCGCACGGCCATGGACAAGGCCAAGGTCAGCCGGGCGGTCAACCGCCTGGTGGCCGCCGGCCTGCTGGACCGGCAGGCCCACCCCCGCGACCAGCGCCTGCTGCGCCTGTCCTTCAGCCCGCGCGGCCGCGACCTTTACGCGCAGGTGGCGCCGGAGGCCCTGGCCTGGGAAGGGCAACTGCTGTCGGTCCTGACGGATGCCGAGCGCGCGCAGCTGTGGGCGCTGATGGAAAAGCTGGAACAGCGCGTGGCGGAGGAGATTCCCGCCAGCGTGAGCTTATCGGATAGTTTGGATTAGTTTTTACCGGCTGCGGGAAGTGAAAGAAGCAATGCAACCCCATCCAGATGAAATCAAGGAAGCGGCGAAGCATCCAGGCGGCTGGGTTTATCGAATTGCCGGTACCTTTGGGCCTGATGAGCGCATACCTCCCGAAGCTATCGTCGGGGCATGGAAGGTGGCGCTTAACGGCAAGATCGAAGCAAGCTTCACCTTCAATCCCAAATATGACCCAGCTCGTTACCCAAGCTAAACGCAGTCGCGGCGGCGTGGGATTTCTCCCACGCCGCCGGATCACTCACACGCTGACCGACCCGGCGAAGGGCAGGTCGCGGATGCGCTTGCCGGTCAGGGCGGCGATGGCGTTGGCCACCGCCGGCCCCAAGGGCGGCACGCCCGGTTCGCCCACGCCGGTGGGCGGGTTGGCGCTGGGGACGATGTGCACCTCCACCTTGGGCATCTCGTCGATGCGCAGGCAGCGGTAGGTGTCGAAGTTGGACTGGTCGACCACGCCGTCCTTCATGGTGATGGCGCCGTACATGATGGCGCCCAGGCCATAGCCGATGCCGCCCTCCATCTGGGCCTTGACCACGTCCGGCGTGACGGCGATGCCGCAATCGACGGCGCAGACCACGCGTTCGACCTTGATGCGGCCCTTGTCGTCCTGCGACACCTCGGCCACGTGGGCGACGACGGAACGGAAGCTTTCCGCCACCGCCACGCCCCGCGCCCAGCCCTTGGGCAGGGGCTTGGTCCACTCGGCCTTTTCCACCGCCAGGTTCAGCACCGCCAGGTGGCGCGGATGCTTCTCCATCAGCTTGCGCCGGAAGGCCACCGGATCCTGTTTGGCCTCCGCCGCCAGCTCGTCCAGGAAGGTTTCCACGGCGAAGGCGGTGTGGGTGGACCCCACCGACCGCCACCACAGCACCGGCACGGGCGAGGTGGTGGTGTGCAGGTCCACCAGGCGGTTGGGGATGGTGTAGGGGATTTCCGCCGCCCCCTCGACCGAGGTGGCGTCGGGCTTGCCCGGCTGATCGAACGGGCTGCCGGCCATGATGCTCTGCCCGACAATGCGGTGCTGCCACGCCAGCACGCTGCCGTCGGCGCCCAGCTTGGCCTCCATGCCGTGGACATACAGGGGGCGGTAGCGGCCGCCGCGGATGTCATCCTCCCGCGACCAGATCAGCTTCACCGGCCGCCCGGCCAGCTTGCCGCCCTGCACCTTGGCATCCGACAGCGCCTTGGCGATGGCCACGCCCTCGACGATGTAGTCGGACTCGACGTTGGCGCGCCGGCCGAAGCTGCCGCCGGCGTAGACGGTGTGGATGGTCACCTGCTCCGGCTTCAGGCCGGCCGTCTTGGCGGCGTTCATCTGGTCGATGGTCTGGAACTGGTCGCCCGCCCAGATCTCGCACCCGTCCTTGCCCAGCTTGACCACGCAGGTCAGCGGCTCCATGGGCGCGTGGGCCAGGTAGGGGAAGGTGAATTCCGCCTTCAGGGTCTTGGCGCCCTTCACCGCGTCGACATCGCCTTCCTTGGTCACCAGCTGACCAGGCTTGGGCAGCAAAGCCTTGTAGTCGGCGACGATGGCGTCGGTGCCGCGCTTCTCGGCGTTGGTTTCGTCCCAGGTGACCTTCAGCGCCTCACGCCCCTGGTGCGCCGCCCAGTAGGAGGTGGCCAGCACGGCCACGCCGCGCGGGATCTCCACCACCTCGACCACGCCCTTCACCGCCTTCGCCGCCTTGGCGTCGATGGCCTGGGCCTTGGCGCCGAAGCGGGTCGGGCGCTGCACCACCGCCACCAGCATGCCCGGCTGGACGACGTCGATGGCGAAGATGGCCTTGCCGGTGGTTTTCTCCGCGCTGTCCTTGCGCGGCAGCTTGGTGCCCACCAGGGTGAAGTTCTTCGGATCCTTCAGCGGCACGTCGGCGGGCACGGGCAGGGTGGCCGCCTTGGCCGCCAGCTCACCGAAGCCGGCCTTGTGCGTGCCGGAGGAAACCACGCCCTTGGACACGGTGATGTCCGACGCGGGCACGCCCCAGGTCTGGGCGGCGGCCGCCACCAGCAGGGCGCGCGCCGTGGCGCCGGCTTGGCGCAGCTGGGTCCAGGAATTGTAGACGGAGGTGGACCCGCCGGTGCCCTGGATGGGGCCGAAGGCGGTGTTGTTGTACAGCTTGGCGTTGGCGGGGGCGTGTTCCGCCCGCATCTGCGCCCAGTCGGCGTCCATCTCCTCCGCCACGATGGCGGTCAGGCCGGTGAAGACGCCCTGGCCCATCTCCAGATGCTTGATCAGCACGGTGACGGTGCCGTCCGGTGCCACCTTGACGAAGGCATTGGGCTCGAAGGCCTGGGCGGCGGCCGCGGCGGCTTGGGCCCGGCGGCTGGTGCCGGTCCAGGTGAAGCCCACCATCAGGCCCACGCCGGCGCCGCCGGTGACCTGCAGGAAACGGCGGCGGCTGGTATCGCTCATGTGTCCATCCGGCATGATCAGATCTCCAACGCCTTGGCCGCCTCGTGGATGGCGGCGCGGATGCGGACATAGGTAGAGCAGCGGCAGAGGTTGCCGCTCATGGCGCTGTCGATGTCCTGGTCGGTGGGCTTGGCGTTATCGGTCAGCAGGGCGACGGCTGACATGATCTGGCCCGACTGGCAATAGCCGCACTGGACCACGTCCAGCTTGACCCAGGCGTCCTGCACGGCCTTGGCCACCTTGCCCTCGATGCCCTCAATCGTGGTCACCTTGGACCCGGCGATGGAACCGATGGGGGTGGAGCAGGCGCGCACGGGCTGGCCGTCGACATGCATGGTGCAGGCGCCGCACTGGGCGGCGCCGCAGCCGAACTTGGAGCCCGTCTTGCCCGCGATCTCGCGCACCGCCCAGAGGAGCGGCATGTCGGGATCGGCGTCAACCGACCAGGGCTTTCCGTTGAGGGTGAGTTTGATGGGCGGCATGGATCTCAATCCCGGGGGTTCGTCGTGTGGGGCATCCCCATTCCGGATGGCCGCGCCAGGCGGCGCTGGGCACAGTCCTGGTCCATCCGATGCGGGCGGATAGGCGGCAGGACAGGCCTTACGGAATACGAATGCGGAACGGCGGGCAACCCCATGCCCGCCGGAAGTCATGGATGTATCACGATCGTGTAGAAATGGCCAACTTGGCCAAATGGTGGACTTGCGAAATTGTCGGTTTCTTCCCATGTGATGGGCTGACGGGACACGAGAATCGCGCCCATTACTTGTAGCCTCCCGTTATTTCCAGTCAAATATAGCGTCTGTTCCAACATGACGAATGGTAAGCCCCATTGTTATGGCCGGCGGAATCCATCGTGGGAGCACTAGGCGCCCGCGCGGGGCTTTTGTATCTTGCGATGACCCATGACGACCCCTTGGCCACCAAACGGTTAGCGCCCAGGGCCGGTCGCGCGGGAGCGGAACTTCAGGGCGACGTGGGGCGGGTCATGGGGCACAGGATGCGGCGCGGCTGGATGCGCCCGGCGAAGACAGGGGTGCTGGGTGTGGCGCTGGGCCTGGCCCTGGCGGCCGGCGCCCTTATGGCACCCGCCCGGGCGGCCGCGCCCGGTGCCGCCAAAAGCGGCGGCACGCTGGAGCAGGTGCGCCAGCGCGGCATCCTGCGCTGCGGCGTCAACACCGGCCTGCCGGGATTCGGGGCGCCGGACAGCCAGGGGGAATGGACGGGCCTGGACGTGGACATCTGCCGCGCCGTGGCCGCCGCTGTGCTGGGCGACGCCCGCAAGGTCCAATTCATTCCACTGAGCGGCCGCCAGCGCTTCAGCAGTCTGCTGTCGGGGGACATCGATCTGCTGTCGCGCAACACCACCTGGACGCTGAGCCGCGACGTGCAGGGCATGGACTTCGCCCCGCCCGTCTATTACGACGGCCAAGCCTTCATGGTGCGGCGGTCCTTCAATGCCCGCAGCGTGCGCGAGCTGAACGGCGCCACCATCTGCGTGCAGCAGGGCACCACCACCGAACTGAACCTGGCGGATTACTTCCAATCCACGGGCATGAGCTACAGGCCGCTGGCCATCGAGGACTTGGGCGAGGTGGTGGCCGCCTTCTTCAGCGGCCGCTGCGATGCCTATACCACCGACGCCTCGGCCCTGGCCGCCACCCGCGCGGCGCAGACGGTCAGCGCCGACGACTATCTTATCCTGCCGGAGCTGATCTCGAAGGAGCCGCTGGCACCCGCCGTGCGCAAGGGTGACGAGCAATGGTCCGACATCGTGAGATGGACCGTCTTCGCCCTGATCGAGGCGGAGGAGCGGGGCGTCACCAAGGCCAACGTGCGCGACAACCTGGGGTCCGCCGCCCCCGGCGTGCAACGCCTGCTGGGCGTGCGGACGGGGGCCGGCCTGGGCAGGTCGCTGGGCCTGGACGATGACTGGGCCGTGCGCATCGTTTCCCAGGTGGGCAACTATGGCGAGGTGTTCGAGCGCAATGTCGGCCGCAATTCCGTGCTGCGCCTGGACCGCGGGCTGAACGCCCTGTGGAACCAGGGCGGCCTGATGTACGCCATGCCCATACGGTGATGGGAAACAGAGCGATTCCGGTAGGGACCGCCCTTCCCGGCGAAAGCCGCCGTTGTATCGGCGCCGGTTTCAAGGCAAGTAGACAGCAACAGAAAATTTGACCGCGCCAAAATCGCCCCGGGCACATCGGGGCGGCGGCGCCGGCCATCGGGGGATAGGTTTCAATGCAGCAAAAGCGCTTCACGCTGTTCGTCCTGGGCGCGATGGTCGCCGGCATCGCGGTGGGCGCCGTGGGGCACAACCTGCCTGCGGCCGACGGGGCCTCGCTGGCCAGCACCCTGTCCATCCTGACGGACATCTTCCTGCGCCTGATCAAGATGATCATCGCGCCCCTGGTCTTCTCCACCCTGGTGGTGGGCATCGCGCATATGGAGGACGTGGCCGCCATCGGCCGCGTAGGCGTGAAGACGCTGGGCTGGTTCCTGCTGGCCGGCATCGTCTCGCTGATCCTGGGTCTGGTCATGGTGCAGATCCTGGAACCGGGCGTGGGCATGTCCCTGCCGGATCCCACGTCCGGCGGCAAGGCGCCGGACGCCGCCGTCTTCACCCTGAAGAACTTCATCGAGCACACGGTGCCGCGCTCGGTGATCGAGGCCATGGCCAACAACGAGATCCTGCAGATCGTCGTCTTCTCCATCTTCGCGGGCATCGCCATCGCCTCGGTGAAGGAGAAGGTGCCGGTGGTGGTGCACCTGGTGGAACAGATCGCCACCGTCATGCTGAAGGTGACCAGCTACGTCATGATGTTCGCGCCCGTCGCCATCTTCGCGGCCCTGGCGGCCACGGTGACGACGCAGGGTCTGCAGGTGCTGGGCAGCTACGTGAAGTTCGTGGGCGGCTTCTACCTGGCCATGGCGCTGCTGTGGGTGGTGCTGCTGGCTGCGGCCGTGCCCTTCATCGGCGGCCGGGTGCGTGAGCTGGTCAGCGCCATCCGCCAGCCCGTGCTGCTGGCCTTTTCCACCGCCAGCTCCGAAGCCGCGTACCCGCGCACGCTGGAGCGCATGCAGGCCTTCGGCGCCGCCCGCAAGATCGTCAGCTTCGTCCTGCCGCTGGGATATTCGTTCAATCTCGACGGCTCGATGATCTACTGCACCTTCGCCACCATGTTCATCGCCCAGGCCTACGGCATCCATATCAGCATCGGCCAGCAGGTGGAGATGCTGGGCCTGCTGCTGCTGACCAGCAAGGGCATCGCCGGCGTGCCGCGCGCCTCGCTGGTGGTCATCGCCGCCGCCCTGCCCTTCTTCCACATCCCATCGGAGGGCATGGTGCTGGTGCTGGCCGTCGACCACCTGCTGGACATGGGCCGCAGTGCCACCAACGTGGTGGGCGTGTCGGTCGCCGCCGCCGTCATCGCCAAGTGGGAGGGCCTGCTGGGCCCCGGTCATCTGGCCGATGGGGAAGAGGACATCTGACGCCGCCATCCCCCGAGTCATCGGGCCGCGCAATCACCGGTCCCGAAAATCATGGGGTGGCGGAAGGCCGCACCCCCACCAACGGCGGACCTCCGGGTCCGCCGTTCGCGTTTGAGGTACCACGGGGCCGTGCGGCTAAGCGCCTGGCGCCCCTGCCCTTTCCTTGGCCCCTGCGGCAGGGCGCCCTACCCCCATCGGCAGGCGACGATCCTGGGCTTCCGGCACCGTACAACCCACTGTACGGCAAGGGTATGCCGGATGGCCGCTGACATTGGCGGCCACAAACCCGACATGCCCCTGTCATAGCCGTCTGCCATGCTCATATATGCCCCATGGCGACGGATGGCTCATGCCCCGCCCCCTCCTGAAATGGGGATGGGGCCTGGAACCCCGAAGCCTGGAACAGGCTTGGACAAAGCCCAAGAAGGGAGGGTGAGACACGATGATGGTGCACCACGAACCCCGCCTGACCGACATGCTGGAGGACCCGGTGGTCCGCCTGGTGATGGAGCGCGACGGCGTCTACCGCGATGATGTTCTGAAACTGATGGCCAGCGTGGCCCGCAAAGCCGCCAAGCCCGCCGTGAAGGCGGCAGCGCCCAAGGTTTCCACGGCGGAACCGGCCTTGGCCGGCCACGCGTGAAACCAGCCCTGCCGTTCGGCATTTTACTTGGTTGATCCGATGATCGCCGCCCCCGGAAAGCAGATGCCGGGGTGCGGCCAGCGGGAATAGCCAGCGGGGACAGATGGAATTGGCGGGCGCTGCCCGTTCCAAGTCCGTAAATAAGACAATCCCGCAAATAAAAAGGGCGACCGCAAGGCCGCCCGGTGAACAACCAAACCTGTTTCAGGCGTTATTGTTCGACCGGGGCTCCTGACATCTGGGCCGGTACCTTGGCCGGGGCGGCGTTGCTTTCGCCCGAGGACGACCAAGCCGCCAACAGGATCATGCCCACGGCGGTCAACGCCAGCAGCAGCCAGCGACCAGCGCTCTTGTCGCCGGCGGTCTTATCCCTAGTCTTGATCTGTGGCAGTGGCAGGTCCGCCACCGTCTCCGTTGCATCGCCGTTCATCTTACCCCCGGATGTCATGTTCCTGGGTTGATCCTGTACGGGAACAATAAAGTTACCCGCAGGGGCCACGAAACCCCTCTTAAGGTATAAATAGTCTATCTTTTCATTAAAGAGAGTCTCTGTGTCATAGATCACACACTCGGAGACCAAGAGAAATTTAAGTCAAATGGTCTGTTAATGGATTAAAAGCGCCAAGACACCGTTGTCTGATCCAAGGAGCGCGGGCGCACCATCCATCCTGGGATGATTCCAGGCAGCCATCCCGCAACCGGCGATAAACCAAAAAAAGGGCGGGACCCGACGGCCCCGCCCCACCTCAACACGGCTGGCGCCAACGCCTACAGGATGAATTTGCTGAGGTCGGCGTTCTTGGCCAGGTCCGACACCTTTTCCCGCACATAGGCGGCATCGATGGCCACGGTGCTGCCGGCCTGGTCGGCGGCGGTGAAGCTGATCTCCTCCAGCAGGCGTTCCAGCACCGTGTGCAGGCGGCGGGCGCCGATGTTTTCCACCGTGCTGTTGATCTGCACCGCCAGGCGCGCCAGCTCGTCGATGGCGTCGTCGGTGAAGCTGAGGGCCACGTCCTCGGTCTTCAGCAGCGCCACGTACTGCTTGATCAGGCTGGCCTCCGGCTCCGTAAGGATACGGCGGAAATCTTCTTCGGTCAGGGGCTTCAGTTCCACGCGGATGGGCAGGCGGCCCTGCAGCTCGGGCAGCAGGTCCGACGGCTTGGCCACGTGGAAGGCGCCGGACGCGATGAACAGGATGTGGTCGGTCTTCACCGCGCCATGCTTGGTGTTGACCGTCGTGCCCTCGATCAGGGGCAGCAGGTCGCGCTGCACACCCTCGCGGCTGACGTCGCCGCCGCCCCGGTTTTCGGAACGGGCGGTGATCTTGTCGATCTCATCCAGGAAGACGATGCCGTTCTGCTCCACGGCGTGGATGGCTTCGGCCACCACCGTCTCGTTGTCCAGCAGCTTGTCGGACTCCTCGGCCATCAGCACGGTGTGGCTTTCGGATACGGTCATGCGGCGGGCCTTGGTGCGGCCGGCGAAGGCCTTGCCGAAGATGTCGCCCAGATTGATCATGCTCATGCTGCCGCCGGGCATGCCGGGGATGTCGAAGGCCGGGGCGGACGCGGCGTTGTCCTGCACCTGGATTTCGATCTCCTTGTCGTTCAGCTGCCCCTCGCGCAGCATCTTGCGGAACTTCTGCCGCGTCTCGGATGACGCCCCCTCGCCCACCAGGGCGTCCAGCACCCGCTCTTCGGCGCGCAGCTCGGCCTTGGCGGCCACTTCCTTGCGCAGGCGCTGGCGCGTGAGGGTGATGGCGATCTCCACCAGGTCGCGCACGATCTGTTCGACGTCGCGGCCGACATAGCCCACCTCGGTGAACTTGGTCGCCTCCACCTTCAGGAAGGGGGCCTGGGCCAGCTTGGCCAGGCGGCGCGCGATCTCGGTCTTGCCCACGCCGGTGGGCCCGATCATGAGGATGTTCTTGGGCAGAACCTCCTCCTTCAAGCCGTCGGGCAATTGCTGGCGGCGCCAGCGGTTGCGGAGCGCGATGGCCACGGCGCGCTTGGCGTCCTTCTGGCCGACGATGTAGCGGTCCAGTTCCGAGACGATTTCGCGGGGGGAGAACGAGGTCATCGCCGGGCTCACAGCTTTTCCAGGGTGATGTTGCGGTTGGTGTAGACACAGATGTCGGCGGCGATGCCCAACGCCTTGCGGGCGATGGCCTCCGCGTCCATATCCGGCAGGTCGATCAGGGCTCGGGCGGCCGCCAGGGCGTAGGCGCCGCCGGAGCCGATGCCGATGATGCCGTCCTCCGGCTCCAGCACGTCGCCGTTGCCGGTCAGGATCAGGCTGGCATGGCGGTCGGCCACCGCCATCATGGCCTCCAGCCGGCGCAGGTAGCGGTCGGTACGCCAGTCCTTGGCCAGTTCCACCGCCGCGCGGGTCAGCTGCCCCGGATACTGTTCCAGCTTGGCTTCCAGCCGTTCGAACAGGGTCATGGCGTCCGCCGTGGCCCCGGCGAAGCCGGCCATGACGCTGCCACCAGCCAGGGGGCGGACCTTGCGGGCGTTGGACTTCATCACCGTGTTGCCCACCGACACCTGGCCATCGCCGGCCACCACCACCTGCCCGTTCTTGCGGATGGAAAGGATGGTGGTGCCGTGCCACTGGATGGGGTCGTGGGTCTTGCCGTAGTCGGACATGGGAAGCGGTTCCGGTTGGAAACGGGAAATGGGATGAGGGCCCACGGTATGTGGGATGGCGATGATGCGGGTCAAGCCATGCGCCAGAGTCTATGCTCCGCCCCTTTCACGGTAACAGCCTTGCTGCTAAGTAGTGCTTATGGACAGGAACGAACCAGCAGGCGCCCGCAGCAGCACTGTGGAGCGCAAGACCAAGGAAACGCAGATCAGCGTGACCGTGGATCTCGACGGTACCGGCCGTTACGACGTGTCGACCGGCATCGGCTTCCTTGACCATATGCTGGAGCAGCTGTCGCGCCATTCGCTCATCGACCTGACGGTGCGCGCGGTGGGCGACCTGCACATCGATTTCCACCACACGACCGAGGATACCGGCATCGCCATCGGCGAGGCCGTGGCCAAGGCCCTGGGCGACCGGCGCGGCATCAACCGCTATGGCCACGCCTACATCCCCATGGATGAGACGCTGACCCGCGCGGCCATAGACCTGTCCAACCGGCCCTACCTGATCTGGAAGGTGCATTTCACCCGCGACAAGCTGGGCGAGATGGATACGGAACTGTTCAAGGAATGGTTCCAGGCCTTCGCCTTCGCCGCCGGTGCCACCCTGCACATGGAAAACCTGTACGGGGAGAACAACCACCACATCGTGGAGAGTTGTTACAAGGCCCTGGCCCGGGCCCTGCGCGCCGCCATCGAGATCGACCCGCGCAAGGCCGATGCCGTGCCCTCCACCAAGGGTGTGCTGGGCGGTTCGCTCTGATCCTTTCTTTCCGTCACAGGGTCCGCCTCTCATGACCGCGACCTCTTCCGCCTCCGTGGCGCTTATCGACTACGGCTCCGGCAACCTGCGCTCCGCCGCCAAGGCCGTGGAGCGGGCGGCGCAGGAGGCGGGGCGCCATGGGCTGGCCGTCACCGTCACCGCCGACCCGGACGCCATCGCCCGGGCGGACCGCGTCATCCTGCCGGGCGTGGGCGCCTTCGCCGATTGCATGGGCGGCCTGCTGGCCGTGGACGGGCTCAAGGATGCGCTGGAAGAGGCGGTGATCCGCCGCGGCCAGCCGTTCCTGGGCATTTGCGTCGGCATGCAGCTGATGGCGCGCGAGGGTCGCGAACATGGCGTGCACCCTGGCCTGGGCTGGATCGATGCGGTGGTGGAACGATTGGCCCCGGCCAACCCCGCCCTGAAAATCCCGCACATGGGCTGGAACGAGCTGGTGCCGGACCAGCCGGACCACCCCCTGCTGGCCAGCATCGAAGCCGGATCCCATGTCTATTTCGTCCATTCCTACGGCCTGAAGGTGGGTGACCCCGCCTTGCTGAAGGCCCATGCCGACTACGCCGGATCCATTCCCGCCCTGGTGGGCCGCGACAACCTGGCGGGCACCCAGTTCCATCCGGAGAAAAGCCAGGCCACGGGCCTGAAGCTGATCGCCAATTTCCTGGCCTGGACACCCTGATCACCCCCTGTTCCACGCGTCATCGTTCCCGCCGCCACGCTTCGAGGTTCCCCATGACCGGTGCGCATCAGCCGGCCGCCCCCAGCGCCCAGATCACCGTGGAGGTGGTGGAACGCATCCGCCCCGGCGATATGGACGACCTGTGCGACGCCGCCGACCTGGCCATCCGCGATGGTGGCGGCTTCGGCTGGGTGACGCCGCCCATGCGGGAGGCCATGGAACGCTACTGGAAGGGCGTGATGGTCGTGCCGGAGCGCACCTTGCTGGTGGGCCGCCTGGACGGGGTCATCGCCGGATCGGCCCAGCTGGTGCGCCCCACCCGCAACAATGAGGCGCAGAGCTTCGCCTGCACCCTGACCACCAGCTTCGTCGCCCCGTGGGGGCGCGGCCATGGCCTGGCCCGGGCGCTGACCCTGGCGGTGGAGGAGGAGGCGCGCAAGGCCGGCTTCCGCATCCTGAACCTGGACGTGCGCGCCACCCAGGGTGCCGCCATCGCGCTGTACCGCGCCTTGGGCTACATCGAATGGGGCCACCATCCCCACTATGCGCGGGTGGACGGGCGGGATATCCCGGGCCTGTTCTTCTACAAGGATCTGACGGAATCCAGCCGGCAGGAAGACCGGCCCCAAGACATCAAGCGGGATTAGGGCGAACCATGATCATTTATCCGGCCATCGACCTTAAGGACGGCGCCTGCGTGCGCCTGGTGCGCGGCGACATGGACCAGGCCACGGTGTTCAACACCGACCCGGCCGACCAGGCGGCGCGCTTCGCGGCGCAGGGCTTCGAGTGGCTGCATCTGGTCGACCTGAACGGCGCCTTCGCCGGCCGGCCGGTCAACGGCGACGCCGTGGCCGCCATCCTGAACCGGGTGAAGCTGCCGGTGCAGCTGGGCGGCGGCATCCGCGACATCGCCACCATCGAGGATTGGCTGAAGCGCGGGGTGGAGCGGGTGATCCTGGGCACCATCGCCGTGCGCGACCCCGAGCTGGTGAAGCAGGCCTGCCGCCTGTTCCCCGGCCGCGTGGCCGTGGGCATCGATGCCCGCGACGGCCGCGTGGCGGTGGAGGGCTGGGCCGAGGCGTCCGACATCACGGCCCTGGATCTGGCGCTGAAGTTCGAGGACGCCGGCGTGGCCGCCATCATCTACACCGACATCGACCGGGATGGCGCCCTGGGCGGGGTGAACGTGGAGGCGACGGCCGACCTGGCCTCGCACCTCACCACGCCGGTCATCGCCTCGGGCGGGGTGTCCAGCATCGCCGACCTGGCGGCACTGAAGCGGCAGGAGGACACGGGCATCACCGGCGTCATCTGCGGCCGCGCCCTGTATGACGGGCGCATCGACCCCGTGGCGGCGCTGGGCCTGCTGAACCGCCCCAGGGAGATGCTGTGATGCTGAAACGCCGCATCATTCCCTGCCTGGACGTGAAGGACGGGCGCGTGGTCAAGGGCGTCAACTTCGTCGATCTGGTGGACGCCGGCGATCCCGTCGAGCAGGCGCGCCTGTATGACGCAGCCGGCGCCGACGAGCTGACCTTTCTGGACATCACCGCCAGCCATGAAGGCCGCGACACCATCTTCGACGTCGTGCGCCGCACGGCGGAACAGGTGTTCATGCCCCTGACGGTGGGCGGCGGCGTGCGCACGGTGGAGGACATCCGCAAGCTGCTGCTGGCCGGTGCCGACAAGGTGTCGATCAACAGCGCCGCCGTCAGCCGGCCCGAATTCGTGCGTGAGGCGGCGCAGAAGTTCGGTGCCCAGTGCGTGGTGGTGGGCATCGACGCCAAGCGCGACGCCAGTGGACGTTGGGGCGTCTACACCCACGGCGGCCGCAAGGAGACGGGGCTGGACGCGGTGGAATGGGCCCAGCGCATGGCGGAGTATGGGGCCGGCGAAATCCTGCTGACCTCCATGGACCGCGACGGCACCAAGAGCGGGTTCGACCTGGAACTGACGCGGGCCGTGGCCGATGCCGTGCCCGTGCCGGTGATCGCCTCGGGCGGGGTCGGCACACTCGACCATCTGGTGGACGGCGTCACCCAGGGCCATGCCTCGGCCGTTCTGGCCGCCAGCATCTTCCACTTCGGCACCTATTCCATCGCCCAGGCCAAGGCCCACATGGCCGCCGCCGGCATTCCCATGCGCGGGGTGTGATGCCATGGCAGCCAAGACCAAGAGCGACCCGCTGGCCAGCCTCCTGAAGGATCTGTACGCCACCATCCTGGCCCGCAAGGGCGCCGACCCCGAAACCTCGCACACCGCCCGGCTGTTCAGCCGCGGCACTGCCAAGATCGCCCAGAAGGTGGGCGAGGAAGCGGTGGAAGCGGTGATCGAGGCCATGCGCGGCGACCGCGACAAGCTGGCTTCGGAGTCCGCCGACCTGCTCTATCATCTGCTGGTGCTGTGGGCCGATGCCGGGCTGACGCCGGACGACATCTATGCCGTGCTGGCCGCTCGCCAGGGCATCAGCGGCATCGAGGAAAAGAAGAACCGCAAGGCGTAACACGCCATAAAACTGGGCTATATCGGGCTTGGCGACCGCCAGCCTAGCAGTGAGCACCGAAGGGCGGAGCGAGGATAAGCCAAGGCCACGGGCGTGGCCGCCCGGCGCTTGAGGGAGAAACCAAAGATGTCCTATGACACGAACAATATCTTCGCCCGCATCCTGCGCGGCGAAATCCCGTGCAAGAAGGCCTATGAGGACGACCATGTCCTGGCTTTCCACGACATCCACCCTCAGGCCCCCACCCACATCCTGGTGATTCCGAAGGGGGCTTACGTCAGCGCCGCCGATTTCGGCGCCCAGGCCAGCGACGCCGAGATCGCCGCCTTCACCCGCGCCGTGTCGCGCATTGCCGCTGAGGCGGGGGTGGAAGGCTCGGGCTATCGCCTGATCTCCAACCACGGCCCCGACAGTCACCAGGAAGTGCCGCACTACCACGTCCACATCCTGGGTGGACGGCCGCTGGGCCGGCTGGTGACGCCGCCGTAATCCCTTCCCGCCCGATGACGGTGAAGGCCGCCGGAAGCGATCCGGCGGCCTTTTTCATGTCCGCCCGCGCCGTGTCAGGCCGATGCCTTTCGCTCGCGCAAAAAGATGTGTTTGACATGCATCAATATCGCTGGCAGGAATTCATTCATCGAGAATGAATGATTTAGGCACCCTGCCGGCTCACTACCCTTGACTGGGTGAGGCAGCCGCCCTTCCCCCAGACAGGAGCACGACATGCCGAAGCCGCTTAGCCCGGAAACCATCGCCCTGATCAAGGCCACGGTGCCGCTGCTGGCCGAACACGGCCCCACCATCACTAAGGCCATGTACCGCCGCCTGTTCCAGGACGACCACATCCGCGCCCTGTTCAACCACGCCAACCAGGGCGAGGACGGCGCCCAGGTGCACGCCCTGGCCGGCGCCATCCTGGCCTATGCCCGCAACATCGAGAACCTGAGCGCTCTGACGCCAGTGGTGGAGCGCATCGCCCATAAGCATGTCGGCTATCACATCCTGCCGGAGCACTACCCCTATGTGGCGACGGCCCTGCTGGCCGCCATCAAGGAGGTGTTGGGCGACGCCGCGACCGACGCCGTGCTGAACGCCTGGGGGGAGGCCTATTGGTTCCTGGCAGAGGTGCTGAAGGCCCGCGAGTCCGTGCTGCGCGACGGGATCGAGTCGCAACAGGGCGGCTGGACCGGCTGGCGCAAGTTCACCGTGGCCGACAAGATGCGGGAAAGCGGCGTCATCACCTCCTTCATCCTGCGGCCGGCCGATGGCGGCGTCGTGCCGCGCCACAAGCCGGGGCAGTACCTGACCTTCCGCTTCCCGCTGGCGGACGGTACCGAGGTGAAGCGCAACTACTCCATCTCCTGCGCCCCGCAAGACGGGCAGTACCGCATCTCGGTGAAGCGGGAGGCCAACGGCAACGGCGGCTCGCGCTACCTGCACGACCATGTCCAGGTGGGCGACATCATTGAGGCGACGCCGCCGGCCGGCGACTTCTACCTGGATGAGGCGCCGACGCGGCCCGTCATCCTGTTGTCGGGCGGCGTGGGCCTGACCCCCATGGTCAGCATGGTGGAGGAGATCGCGGCCAGGCACCCGGGCCTGGAAACCCACTACATCCACGGCGCGCTGAACGGCACCACCCATGCCATGGACGCCCATGTCCGGGCCCTCGCCACCCAGCATCCCACCATCAAGGTCGCCACCTTCTACAGCGACCCGCACCCGCAAGACCGGCTGGGTGTCACCCACGACGGCGAAGGCTTCATCAGCATCGACTGGCTGCGGGAGAACACGCCCCTGCACCAGTCAGACATCTACCTGTGCGGGCCCAAGCCCTTCCTGCGCGCCTATCTCAGCGGCCTGGCCCTGGCCGGCGTCGCCGCCGACCGCGTCCACTACGAGTTCTTCGGCCCGGCCGACGATCTGATCGCCGCCTGACGTCGCGGATAAGGAAAAGGCCGCCGGAGTCATTTCCCGGCGGCCTTATTCTTTCCCGTGTCCTGTCAGCGCTCGTCCGCCTTGATCCATTTGGTCACGGCCGGGGGCTCATAGCCGCGCAGCTTATCCAGGAGATCCTCGGCCGTGTCGGCTGTCACCAGCATGTCGCGGTGGTTCTGCTTCATGAAGCCAGAGGCCACCACGCCATCCAGGAAGGTGGTCAGGCCGTCGTAGAAGCCGGCGACGTTATAGATGGCGCAGGGCTTCTGATGGTGGCCCAACTGGGCCCAGGTCCAGACCTCGAACAACTCCTCGAAGGTGCCGATGCCGCCGGGCAGGGCGATGAAGCCGTCCGACAGCTCCGCCATCAGCGCCTTGCGCTCGTGCATGGAGGCGACGACGCGCAGGTCGGTCAGGCCGGCGTGGGCGATTTCCTTCTTCTTCAGCGATTCCGGGATGACGCCGATCACCTGGCCGCCCGCCTCCAGGACGGCATCGGCCACGGCCCCCATGAGGCCGACGGAGGCGCCACCGTAGACCAGGCCGATGCCGGCGCCGGCCAAGGCCCGGCCCAGGCCGCGCGCGGCCTCAAGATGGCGAGGGTCGAAGCCGGGGCTGGAGCCGCAGAAAACGCACAGACGCTGCATGATCTTCCCCAAAAGAAAACGCCGGCGCGTCACCCCCAAAGACTGGGACGGAGGCGGCGCACCGGCGCGATTCAGCAACCCTTATTCCTTCAGGTCGGCCCACAGCTCCTTCACCTTGGCGAAGAAGCCTTCCGATTCGGGGTGGGTACCGCCCTTCTCTTCCCCGGCCTTCTCGAACTCGCGCATCAGCTCCTGCTGGCGCTTGGTCAGGTTGACCGGGGTCTCGACCAAGGCCGTCACATACATATCGCCGCGCTGGGTGCTGCGCAGGACGCTCATGCCCTTGCCCTTCAGGCGGAACTGGTGCCCGCTCTGCGTGCCCGGCGGAATGGAGACACGGGCGCGGCTGCCATCGATGGTCGGCACCTCGACCGTGCCGCCCAGGGCCGCCGTGGTCATGGGGATGGGCACCCGGCACTGGATGTTGGCGCCGTCGCGGATGAACAGCGCGTGCGGGGCGATCGCCAGGAAGATGTACAGGTCGCCCGGGGGCGCCCCACGGGCCCCGGCCTCGCCCTCGCCCGTCAGGCGGATGCGGGTGCCGTCCTCGACACCGGCCGGGATGTTGACCTGCAGGGTCTTTTCCTTGCGCACGCGGCCATGGCCGCCGCAGTTGCGGCAGGGATCCTTGATGACGCGGCCGGCGCCGGCGCAGGCCGGGCAGGTGCGCTCGATGGTGAAGAAGCCCTGCTGCGCCCGCACCTTGCCGGCGCCGTTGCAGGTGGGGCAGGTGACCGGCTGCGTGCCCGACTCGGCACCGGTGCCGTTGCAGACGTCGCAGGCGACGGAGGTCGGCACGCGCACGTTCGTGGAGGTGCCCTTGAAGGCGTCCTCCAGCGAGATTTCCAGATTGTAGCGCAGGTCGCTGCCACGGCCCGGGCCCTGCCCGCCGCCCCGGCGGCCGCCCATGAAATCGCCGAACATCTCTTCGAAGATGTCCGCGAAGCCGCTGCCGAAATCGAAGCCGCCGGCGCCGCCACCGGCCCGGCCGCCGCCGTTCTCGAAGGCGGCATGGCCGAAGCGGTCGTAGGCCGCCCGCTTCTGCTCGTCCTTCAGGACCTCGTACGCTTCGCTGACTTCCTTGAATTTCTGCTCGGCCGCCTTGTCACCCTGATTGCGATCGGGGTGATACTGCATGGCCAGCTTGCGATACGCTTTTTTCAGGTCGTCGGCCGAGGCGGTCTTCGCCACGCCCAGAAGTTCGTAATAATCCTGCTTCGCCATGTTTGGCCCTAAGCCCTTTCAGGGAATTGCCGGAACCCGGGCCCCACCAGGCCCCTGATGGGGCTCAGGCCCGCCCCCCGGATTTCACCGGAGAACGGGCCCGATACCTAGTCAGTCATTGCCCGGGTCGTCTTAAGAAAGACTTAGGCGGACTTCTTTTTGTCTTCGTCGACTTCCTCGAAGTCAGCATCGACAACCTTTTCCGACCCTTCGCCATGGGCGGCGCCGTGGTCTTCACCACCGGCGGCCGAGGCGTCCTGGCCGGACTTGTACAGCTCTTCACCCAGCTTCATGGAGACCTGGGCCAGGGCTTCGGTCTTGGCCTTGATATCGGCCGCGTCCTCGCCCTCCAGCGCCGTCTTCAGCTCGGCGATGGCCTTCTCGGCGGCGGCCTTCTCGGCGGCCGGCAGCTTCTCCGCGTTCTCCTTCAGCGTACGCTCGGTGGAGTGCATCAGGCCGTCGGCCTGGTTGCGGGCTTCCACCAGTTCCTTACGCTTCTTGTCGTCGGCGGCATGGCTCTCGGCTTCCTTGACCATGCGCTGGATGTCGGCGTCCGACAGGCCGCCGGAGGCCTGGATGCGGATCACCTGCTCCTTGCCGGTGGCCTTGTCCTTGGCCTGGACGTTGACGATGCCGTTGGCGTCGATGTCGAAGGTGACCTCGATCTGCGGCACGCCGCGCGGGGCGGACGGGATGCCGACCAGGTCGAACTGGCCCAGCATCTTGTTGTCCGCCGCCATCTCGCGCTCACCCTGGAAGACGCGGATGGTGACGGCCGTCTGGTTGTCCTCAGCCGTGGAGAAGGTCTGGCTCTTCTTGGTCGGGATCGTGGTGTTGCGGTCGATCAGGCGGGTGAACACGCCGCCCAGGGTTTCGATGCCCAGGGACAGCGGGGTCACGTCCAGCAGCAGGACGTCCTTCACCTCACCCTTCAGCACGGCGCCCTGGATGGCGGCGCCGACGGCCACCACCTCGTCCGGGTTCACGCCGCGGTGCGGCTCGCGGCCGAAGAACTGCTTCACCGTCTCGATGATCTTGGGCATGCGGGTCATGCCGCCGACCAGGATCACCTCGTCGATCTCGCTGGCCTTCAGGCCGGCGTCCTTCAGGGCCGCCTTGCAGGGCTCGACCGTGCGGGCCACCAGATCCTCGACCAGGGCTTCCAGCTTGGCGCGGGTCAGCTTGACGTTCAGGTGCTTCGGACCAGTCTGGTCCGCGGTGATGAACGGCAGGTTGACTTCCGTCTGCATGGCGGAAGACAGCTCGATCTTGGCCTTCTCGGCCGCTTCCTTCAGACGCTGCAGGGCCAGACGGTCCTTGCGGAGATCGATGCCGTTCTCCTTCTTAAACTCGTCGGCCAGATAGTCGATGATGCGGGCGTCGAAGTCCTCGCCACCCAGGAAGGTGTCGCCGTTGGTGGACTTCACCTCGAACACGCCGTCGCCGATTTCCAGCACGGAGACGTCGAAGGTGCCGCCGCCCAGGTCGTAGACCGCGACGATGCCGGAGCCCTTCTTCTCCATGCCGTAGGCCAGCGCCGCGGCCGTGGGCTCGTTGATGATGCGCAGCACTTCAAGACCGGCGATGCGGCCGGCGTCCTTGGTCGCCTGGCGCTGGCTGTCGTTGAAGTAGGCGGGCACGGTGATGACGGCCTGGGTCACCTTTTCGCCGAGGTAGTTCTCGGCCGTTTCCTTCATCTTCTGCAGGATGAAGGCGGACACCTGGCTGGGGCTGTACTTTTCGCCGTGGGCCTCGACCCAGGCGTCACCGTTGTCGCCCGAAATGATCTTGTAGGGCACCAGGCCCTTGTCCTTCTGGGTCAGCGGGTCGTCGTAACGGCGGCCGATCAGGCGCTTGATCGCGAACAGCGTGTTCTCGGGGTTGGTCACCGCCTGGCGCTTCGCCGGCTGGCCGACCAGGCGTTCCCCGCCCTGGGTGAAAGCGGTCATGGACGGCGTGGTGCGCGCGCCCTCGACGTTCTCGATCACCTTGGCCGACGTGCCTTCCATGACGGCCACGCAGGAATTGGTGGTGCCGAGATCGATACCGATGACTTTGCTCATAATTCTAACCCTTCCAATGTGGCAGACGCGCGACGGCCCTTCCGGCACCGGAGCGGTCCCCCTGTTAAAACGGGACACGTTCAACACGATCATGGCGCGGCACCCGGTGGCACCCGTCATGGCACGGCCCTCCCCATCCTGAAACGGGAGCGACCGCATCGCCACGCAGATATAGGCAGGGCGGCGCCCGGCTGCAACCGGCTTTGCGGCGCCAAGCCCCGCTAAAAGCGCCCACTCCACCCCTGGCATATGTCCCGCTATTCCATAGCGCGTACCCGGCATCGTCCGCCGCCTCGCCAGCCCTGGGGGTGGTGTTGGGCTCCCCCCACCACCGCTTGGCGCGGGAAGGTCGGCTGGCGGCTAACCGATTTTCCACCCATCAAGTTACAATTTGTCAGAAATTGACGACGCCAAGTGAATGTCGTGTGAATACCGACGTAATCCACCGGATATGGAATTAACATGGGATTAACGAGCCGATTTACAGCCGGTTATTGCTGCAAAATTATAACTTATTGCCTTGCACAACCAGATTGGCACGGCGCGAGGCAGGATGGTGTATCGCTAGTTGAGATTTTATTCTTCCTGTTGACTTGGCGCCCCAGATCTGTGCTGTAATTACTTCAGGGGTCGCTTGGACCCCCGGGCGAGGGGTCGCCCGCATCCTTGGGGCACAAAGTCATGACCGACACGCGCCGCACTACCGCCATCGCCATCAAGCATTGCCTCGACAATCTGGCGCTGGACGCCCGCCGCAATAACATGGGGGAACTGGTCCACCTCCTGGGCCTGGCCTCCCTGGCCGCGGAAGACGCCGCCAAGGCCGCGGACAGCCGCACCATGGGCCTGCAATCCCTGCTGGACCGCACCCCCCAGGGGCGCTGCTGACAGAACGCTGCTGACAGGGTCATAAGCCCCCTCTGTGAACGGGGCGGGGCGGATGGATCACGCATGAAACGGATGACCGGAACGACGGCCGTACGAGCCGCCTTTCGGGTTCATCCGTTTTTTTGGCAGAGTTTTAAAGAATGGGACGCTGACGCGCCGCCTCAGTTCTTGGCGGGGTCGTCGCCCTTGCGGCGGCGATAGCCGTCATCTTCTTCGTCCGAGTCGAGGGGACCATCCCCGTCCTCGTCGAAGTCATCCTCGTCATCCAGCAGGGCGTCGCCCTCATCCCAGCTGCCGGCATTCCAGCCGCCGGCGGGCCAATCCGGCGCCATGCCGGACGGCAGGCCGTCGTCACCGTTGCCGGAGGCGTCCCCGACGGGCAGCGATTCATAGCCGCCGATCTGGGCGCGGCGGATTTCCCGTTCCAGCATGGCCACGGCGTCCACCGCCAGGGGCGAGCCTTGCAGCCCCTCGGGCAGGCCGTAGGAGAAAACGGCCAGGGTCGCCCGCCCGCCCACCACGGCGCCGCGCAGCCACAAGTGGCAGCGCCGGCGGCGCCCATCCTCCACCGCCGTATGGGTGAAGCGGGCCAGCACCTCGTCATCCGCCAGGGTGTCGACGCTGCCCATGCCCACCTGCCCGTCCGGCCCATCGGCGAACTGAGCGGCGATACGCTGCAGCAGAACGGCGGGGGGCAGGCCGTCACCTTCCTCCGATGTGATGGCTTCCCAGTCCAGGCCGGCGGCGAGCGCCGATTCCAGGGCGGACTCCGGCTCCATGTCGTCGGGCGGCGGATAATCGTGCACCACGACCCGCAGGATCTCGTCAGCCTCGGCGTCGTCCGGGCGGCGGAAGTGGCTGGTCTCGGGCCCGCCCAGGTCGTCCTCATCCTCGTCGCTGCTCCGCCAATCCCAGGGAAGGCGGAAGCGCAGGACGTCGGCGTGCACGATGTTGCGCATGGTGACGGCGCTGACGGGGCCCTGGTCGGCGGGTCCGAACTCCATGCGGCCGATCTCGTCACCCAGGCGATCCAGCAGGGCACCGAGGCCGGGCACCCAAAATTCCTCGCCCGGCACATACAGTTGCAGGGTGGCGACGCGCACACGGTCGGGTGGACGGAAGTCCGCCATCTTCCACACGAAGATCTGCGCCTCGGGAACGCGGGCACCGGCGCCCAGCGCCGCCGTGACGGCGGCGGCCTGCTCCGGCGTCTGGCCCGGCTGCGGCGGTGCCGGCAAGGCGGCGCAATAGGCGATCCAGCGGCGGTCGCCCGATGCCATGGCGGTCACGCCCGGCGGCAGCAGATGGTCGCGGTCCAGGTACTGCAACGCGTCTTCGGCATCCACGCCGTATTCGTTGGCGTAGGTGGTGACGGACACCAGGAGGTCCAGCGGGTGACCGCCCACGGGGCGCCCGTCGGTGGCCGCCCACAACACCGGCGACTGCAGGGCCAGGCCGCCGTCGTCACGGTAGACGCGGGTCCAGGTCGCGGGCAGGCAAATGCGCACGGCCCCGCCATGCACGGCCATCCACTGCCAGTCGCCGCTGGCGAGGTCTATGTCCAAAGTCCGCTGTCCCATGGCGCGGCACTCTAGGCAAGCCGGCCCGCCGTTGCAAACCCTCCGCCAGCAGGCCAGCCAGTACAGTTGCGCCCCCAGCACATGGCTGGAGCGGTGGATTCCGCTAAAATCCCCGCCGCGCCAAGGACATGCAGGTCCCAGGCCCGTGTTGTGGTGGGGACCATCAATTCCGCAGGCGGTAGCCGCGATGCAGCAGGGTGCCGGCAATGGCCAGCAGCGCGACGTTCACGGCCACCAGCACCAGGACGGCCAGCGCCGCCTGGTCCTGACCCTGTCCCAGGAAGCCGATGCGCACGCCGTCGATGGCGTAGTAGATGGGATTGGCCTGGACGATGGCGCGCAGCACCCCCGGCATGCCCGCCACCGGCGCGAACAGGCCGGACAGGAAGATCAGGGGCGTGAAGACGAAGGTCATGGCCGCCGACAGATGGTCCCACTTCACACTGATGAGGCCGGTCAGCACGCCGAAGGTGGCCATCATGGACGAGCCCAGCACCACGAACAGCAGCACCAACCCGGGATCGGCCATGGGCGCCTGCCAGAAGATGAGGAACCCCACCCACACGGCGGCCCCGCTGGCCACGCCGGCGGCCATGGCGGAGAGGACATAGGCGGCCAGCATCTCGGCCGCGCCCACCGGTGCCATCAGTTGATCCAGGATGGCGCCCTCCATCTTCGCATAAAGGATGGAGAAGGAAGGGATCTGCACCGACTGGGTCAGCAGGGACAGGGTAACCAGGCCAGGCACCAGAAAAGCCAGGATGGCGTCGCCCTCGGGCGTGCCGCGCTTGTCGCCCAGGCCGAAGGCGAAGACGGTGAAGTAAAGGGCGGCGGACAGGCCGGGCGCCACCAGGAACAGCATCGCCAGCTTGCGCAGGCGTTTGATCTCCCGCCCCAGCAGGGTCAGGAAGCCCAGGGTGTTGAAACGGCCGTGGTACCGGCGGCGGTCGGGCCGGTAAGCCCCGGCCGGTAACGGCGTTTCGGCACCCACCCCGTCCACCGGCATGTCCATGGCGTCAGGCCTTCAGCTTGTAGCCGGTGGAAACCATGCGCAGCGCCACCAGCCAGAGGACCAGGTTGATGCCCAGCATCACGGCGATGCCGGTCCCCAGCGTGCCGTCGGTGCGGCCGATGAAGCCGTAGCGGAACCCGTCGATGAAATAGAAGAAGGGGTTCACATGGGCCACGGTGTGGAAGAAGCGCGGCGCGCTGTCCAGCGTGTAGAAGGTGCCGGACAGAAAGGACAGGGGCGTGATCACGAAGTTGGTGATGGCCGCCATGTGGTCGAACTTATCCGCCCAGATGCCGCCGATGAGGCCCAGCAGCGACAGCAGCATGGAGGCCATCACGGCATGGAACAGGACGTAGAAGGGCGCGTGGAGGCCCAGCGGCACCACCAGCTGGATGACGATCCAGGTAACGAGGCCCACCATCAGCCCACGCACGATGCCGCCGGTGACGAAGGCGGACACGAACTCGAACGGCGACAGGGGCGGCATCAACACATCGACGATGTTGCCCTGGACCTTGGATACCAGCACGGAGGATGAGGTGTTGGCGAAGGCGTTCTGCGCCATGCCCATCATGATCAGGCCCGGACCCAGGAAGCGCAGGAAGGGCACGTCGCCCACCATGCGCACCACGCCGCCCAACGCCAGGGCGAACACGGAATAGAACAGCAGCGTCGTCACCACCGGCGCGGCGATGGTCTGCACCCAGACCTTCAGGAAGCGCCGTATCTCCCGCTTCGTCAGGGTGGTGAAGCCCACCCAGTTGATGGCGCCCAGGGCCCGGGGGGCCGGGACGGGCGTCGCGGCGGCGATGCCGGACAAAGGGGACTGCTGCAGCATGGTCATGGATTTAAGGCGCCCGTGCGGAAGGGTCCGGGGATGTGCCCCCGGCAAGGCTGGGCCCGACCTTAACGCCACGCCCCCTATCCGGCAATATGAGCGGCGTCACAGGGGCCGGCACAACGATGGCGTGAGGGCGTTCCCCGGCGCTACCATGGCCGGCATGACCGACGATCTTTTCGACCCGCCCGCCCGCCCTGCCGCTCGCCAGCCCGCCCAGCGCCGGGGCCCGAGGCGGGTCAGCGCCGCCTATCTGGAGCGCGCCGCCCTGCATTACCTGGAGCGCTTCGCCGCCTCCACCGCCGCGCTGCGCCGCGTGCTGATGCGCAAGGTGGACATGTCGGCGGCCGCCCACGGCACGGACCGGGCGCAAGGGGCGGAGTGGGTGGAGGCGCTGATTTCCCGATACCAGCAGAGCGGCCTGCTGAACGACCGTGTCTATGCCGAGGGCCGCGTGGCCAGCCTGCACCGCCGGGGTGGATCCACCCGCACCATCCGCCAGAAGATGGCAGCCAAGGGCGTGGACGCCGATCTGGTCGACGCCGCCCTGGGCGAACTCGCCCGTGAGCTGGGCGATGCCGAGGAAGGCTCGACCGACCTGCGTGCCGCCCATGCCTACGCCCGCCGCCGCCGGCTGGGCCCCTTCCGCCCCGAGGCGGAGCGTGAGGCCAGGCGCGACAAGGACCTGGCCACCCTGGCCCGCGCCGGTTTCGATTTCGACACCGCCGCACGCATCGTGGACGCGGCCGATCCGGACGAAATCCTCAGGTGACGCCCCCTCAAACCGGGAAGGGGATGCCCTCGGCGTCGAAGCGCAGCTTCAGGCGACGGTTGAACTCGCGGCCCACGGCCAGCTGGCGGCGGGGACGGGTCTTGATGCGGAACTTGATCTTCACCGCCTTCTCCGCGAATTCGCTGACGCCCAGGATTTCCAGGGGCGCCAGGATACCCGGGCCGAACAGACTGTCGCTTTGCAGTTCCTCGCCAATCTCGGTCATGATCTGGGTGGCCCGGTTCAGGTCGGTGGCGTAGGCGATGCCGAAATCGGCGGTGAAGTAGCTGTAGTCCTTGGTCAGGTTGGAGATGCCGGTGACGGCGCTGAACGGCACGGTATGGACGGCGCCGCTGTCGTCGCGCAGGCGGATGGTGCGGATGGTCAGTCCCTCCACCGTGCCGGTGTAGCCGGCCAGTGTCACGGAATCGCCGACGGAGATCGTATCCTCGAACAGGATGAACAGGCCGGTGATGACGTCCTTCACCAGGGACTGGGAGCCGAAGCCTACGGCGACGCCGAGGAAACCGACACCGGCCAGCAGCGGGGCGATGTTGACCCCGATCTCCGCCAGCACGGTCAGCCCCACCATGACCAGCAGCATCACCAGCACGACGTTGCGCACCAGGGGCAGCAGGGTACGGATGCGGGGACTACGCTCCACCAGGCGGCCGTGGCGGTCGGTGGTGTTGAGGTAGCGTTCAATGCCGCCGCTGACCAGTTCCCACACGATCAGCGCGAAGATGACCATGAGGACAATGGTGAGGAGGGAGGCGCTGGCCCGCTGGCCGAAGGGCGTGCTGAGCCAGCCGAAACTGTCCACGCCCCAGGCCTGCAGCACGGTCAGCAATCCCACCAGCCACACCACCACCTTGGCGCCCCGGTGCAGGATGGGCAGATAACGGTTGGCGCGGGATTCCAGCAGCGGGTACTGGCGCTTCAAATCATCCGGGATGGCGAAGCCGCGCCGGATCAGGCGGTCTATCCCCTCCATCAGGAGGCGGGCCACGATCAGGGTGACGACGCTGATCAGGGTGGCGCGGGAAACGAAGCCGAAGCCGCCCTTCACCTCCAGCGCCCAGATGCCGTAGATGGCTACCAGATAGACGATGGCCAGGATGTGCCAGACCTCCGCCAGGCGGCGCCGGACCAGGCCCCAGGCGGTCGGCGCTGGCGGAGGGGCGGCGACCATGGGACTGTCGCCGGAGATTTCGGCCGCCAGTTGCGCCTCAAGCGCGCCGTCATCATGCGGGTCTTCCGGCAGCAGGGGGTCCCGCCCCCGGATCCAGTCCGCCACGCTCTGCCGGTTCTGCAGCACCAGGATCACCAGCATGATGCCGACGATCAGGCCCACCACCTTCAGTAGGGCCATGTAGGGGCGATAGGGCAGGCCCAGCTGATAGGCCACCTGCGCCACGAAGTAGCCGTAGACGGCGGTCAGGGCGATACGGCGCACCCAGATGTAGATGTAATGCGCCGTCTCATCGCCCACGGGGAGCAAGCGTAGGGAGGGGGCACCCGGCGACAGCAGGAAACGGGCCGCCAGGGTCGCGCCCTGCACCAGCAAGCTGGACACGATGATGCCCAGCGCCGCCGTGGAGGCGGGCTTGGGCGGGTGGGTCAGGGTCTGCACGCCATAGGCCGCCAAGGCGAAGGCCACCATGGGCACGATGTCCAGCAGGGTGCGGGTCAGCAGCAGGCCCAGGCGAACGCCCCAGTTCCGGGGCTGGCGATGTTCCAGACCCCGGCGCGGGCGCGCCAATAGCCAGAAGGTCGCCAGACGGGCGACATAGCCGGCGACGACCACCAGCAGGACTTCACCCAGCAGGATGCCCCACTGCACGCGCAGGCGGGGATCGGACATCTGACGGTCCAGCCAGCGATAGGCCTTGGGCAGGTCCAGCAAGGCCTGGCCGGCGGCCGCGATCTCCTCGCTGAATTCCTCGATGCGGTCGGACAAGGCGTCCAGCACGCGGGCGCCCAGCATCTCCACTTCCGACTCCTGCGCCGGTGCGGCCGGGGCGGCGGCGGCAGGGGCGGCGGGGGTCGCAACCGGGGCGGGGGCTGGGACCGGGGCGGAGGTGGCGCTGGGGTTCGCGTCGGCCAGCAGCTTCAGCTGGGCGATCAGGGCGTCGCGGCGCTGGGGGTCCTGCAAGGTCTGCAGCAGAGCCGCCGCCTGGGAGGAGGCGGCCGGCGGGGAAACGGGCACCGGCACCGGCACGGGAACGGCCACCGGCTCCTTGGCCGCTTCCCCTCGCGGGGTCTGCACGTCATCCCGCGCTTTCCCATTCGCGTCCCCACCCGCATCCGACGGCTGCTGATCGGGCGGTGGCTGGTCGGCCTGGGCCAAGTCGGGCGAGGATGGGTCGGGCGAGGATGGGTCGGGCGAGGACGGATCGGCGGGCGCGGCCGCGGGTGCGCCCTGCGCCCGGGCGGGCGGCATCGCGGGCGACAGCATCAGGGACGCCAGAAGCGCCAGGGAAACGGCAAAAAGGGCTTTCCGCATCATCCGCAACAATCGGGTGGGTCTATGAGGGGCCAAGGATCAAGGGGCCAGGGATCAAGGAAAGGGCCGAACGTTAACCTTAAAGGGTAGGGCTGCCAACGGGCGGGCGGGGGATGTTGCCGTAAAGCATAGGTCCCGAAGCACAGTTCCCGGCAAAATCGCCGCTGCGTGGTAGGCAGGCGGGGCAGGGCGCACTATCCTTAAGATTGTGGCGGCGGCGCGGCATGTGGACCCGGCGCCCGCGATTTGACACAACATTTCCCCGTGATTCTCCCGCGGGCACCTGGCCAATTCCCGGCCACCCCCGGCTGATTATGTGAGTAACCCGGCGCATGGCCACGGACAGTCCCGACGACACCATACCGGATGCCGCCCTGGGCGCCGATGACCAGAAGACCCCTGAGAGCAAGCTGGTGGCGACCAAGCGCGCCTGGGCGCGGGAGGGCCGGCTGCTGACCGGCGCGCAGGCCGACCCGGACCGGGCCCGACCTGCGGCGGCCCGCCCGCGCCTGCCGCCGGGACAGCGCCTGGTGACCAACTGGCCGGTGCTGGACCTGGGCATCCTGCCGGAGGTGGGCACCGACGACTGGACCCTGACGGTGGACGGGCTGGTGGACCATCCCTTCACCTGGAGGTGGGCGGATTTCCAGGATCAGCCGGCGTTCAGCGACACGTCCGACATCCACTGCGTCACGTCCTGGTCGCGCTATGACAACCAGTGGCAGGGCGTTTCCGCCGGCCACGTCGTGGCGCTGGCCCGGCCCCAGGCGGATGCGGCCCACGTCCTGCTGCACAGCTATGACGGCTACACCACCAATCTCAGCCTGGCGGCGTTCAGCGCGGCCGATGTGCTGCTGGCCACCACCTGGCAGGGCCAGCCCCTGACGCGGGAACATGGCGGGCCGGTGCGGCTGGTGGTGCCCCAGGCCTATTTCTGGAAGTCGGCCAAGTGGCTGCGCCGCATTCAGTTCGTCAACGACGACACGCCAGGGTTTTGGGAAGTGCGGGGGTACCATAACGAGGGCGATCCCTGGACCGAACAGCGGTACGGTTGAGACCTGTAGATGAGCCAGAACAGTTTTCCCCGCATGGCCCCCCGCGCGGCCGATCGCACAGCCTCTTTCGCGCCGCCCCCGCGCGCCCCTTCCAATTCCCAGGTCAGGCCCATGGAGCAAACGAGGACGCGGGAACGGCTGAACGCCCACAGCTTCACCTTTCCCAGCCTGACCGGCGATGGAACCATACAGCTGGGGGCCTTCAAGGGCCGACCGGTGCTGGTGGTGAACACGGCGTCGGCCTGCGGCTACACCCCGCAATATGCCGAGTTGCAGACGCTGTGGACCCGCCTGCGCGGCCGGGGCCTGGTGGTGGTGGGCGTGCCGTCCAACGACTTCGGCGGACAGGAGCCCGGCAGCCCGGCGGAGATCGCACAGTTCTGCGCCACCACCTACGGCGTGGATTTCCCCCTGACGGCCAAGCAGACCGTGATCGGCCCCAACGCCCACCCCTTTTTCCAGTGGGTGGTCAGCAGCGTGGGGGAAGGGGCGGGCCGGCCGCGCTGGAACTTCCAGAAGCACCTGATCACGCCCGACGGGCGGCTGGCGGAAATCTGGCCATCCCCCGTGCGGCCCATGGCCGACGTGGTGCTGGAAAGCATTCTCGGTCTGTTGAACAAAGCCGGGCTCTGAGCGCTACCTCCCCTCGCCGGTACGGGTACCGGTGATGGTCAGTTCGCCGCGGCCACCAGCCCGATGTCCGGCCACACCCTGTCGGCGGGCATGACGACGCGGGCGATGGTGCCGGTGCCGGGCTCGCTCTCGATCTCCAGCTTGCCGCCGTGCAGTTCCACCAGGGCGCGCACCAGGGGCAGACCCAGGCCGGCGCCGCCGGCAGTGCGGGTCAGCGGGTTCTCGATCTGGCGGAAGGGTTCCAGGGCGCGGCCGATGTCTTCCGCCCGCATGCCGATGCCCGTGTCGGCCACGGTGATGACCAGGCGGCCGTCGCCATCGACCACGGCGCCCAGGGTGACGGTGCCGCCCTTCAGCGTGAACTTCACGGCGTTGGCCAGCAGGTTGGACAGCAACTGCTTCAGCGCCACCTCGTCCGCGCGCAGGCGGGGCAGGAAGTCGGCGTAGTCGGTCTGCAAGTGGATGCCGCCGCGGATGGCCCGTTCCTTCACCACCCGCAGGCAGGAGGCGAAGACGCGCGGCAGGTCCACCATGTGCTCGTTCAGCTCACGCTTTCCGGCCTCGATCTTGGACAGGTCCAGGATGTCGTTGATCAGGTCCAGCAGCATGCGGCCGCTGTCGTGGATGTCCTTGGCGTATTCGGCGTAGGCGGGGTTGTCGATGGGGCCCAGCGACTGGCTGCCGATGATCTCGGAAAAACCGATGATGGCGTTCAGGGGCGTTCGCAGCTCATGGCTCATGTTGGCCAGGAACTCGGTCTTGGAGCGACTGGCGAATTCCGATTGTTCCTTGGCCAGGCGCAGCGCCACCTCGGCCCGGCGGCGGTCGGTGATGTCGTCGGCCGTGCCCTGGATGGCGTAGGCGCGGCCGGCGCCGTCCAGCAGCACCCGGGCGGACAGGGACGCCCAGAGGGCGCTGCCGTCCCGGCGGCGGATCTCGGCCGCGAAATCCTGGATGGCGCCACGATCCATGACCTCCTGGGGAAATTCCACCCGGGGGCGCGGATCGACGAACAGCTGCGTCCAGGCGTCGGTCAAGGTGGTCGCCAAGTCCTCTTCCGAGGCATAGCCCAGCATGCGCACCAGGGCGGGGTTGGCCGACAGGATGGCGCCCCCGACGGTGATGGTGAACATGCCCTCCACCGCGTTCTCATAGATGTCGCGGTACTTGCGCTCGCTGGCATGCAGCACGGCGTTGGCCTGTTCCAGGCTGTCCATCAGCACGGTGCGGTCATGGGCGCGGCGGCGGCTGACCATCAGCACCAGGCTGACGCCGAGGGTCAGCGCGAAGCCGAAGACCAGCACGGCCTCCACCTCCCACGACTGGCGGGCCAGACCGGCTACCAGGTCGCCCGTCATGTCCAACCACCACACCCCATCGCCGATGGACAGGGCTCGGCTGAATTCGGAGGTGGCGGTGGCGGCATGCCCCGTCTGGACGAAGGCGGCCTCGCCCCCGCGCGACCGCAGGCTGAGCCGGGTCCATAGGGCAGGATCGGCCTGCCCCTCCATGCGCAGGGTCAGCAGGTCGCGCAGGTCGATGCGGGCCACCAGCGCCATCCCGCCACTGGGCCCGCCACTGGGCCCGCCGCTGGGCGCCGGCCCGGATGTGGACCGCGCCAGCAACAGGTTGGCGCCGTCGGCGCTCAGGCGCACGGTGACGCCCTCGGGCGAAAGCGGGAGGTCGGCCATGTCCGCGGGTGCGATTTCGGCCCCCATGGGGCCGGTCCGCAGCAGGCGGCCGCCCGGCCCCACCCAGGACACGGCCCGGATCTCGGGCCGGAGGTCGATCAGCAGGGCCACCTGGCGGTCGAATTCCGCCGGGGAGGGGTTGGCGGTCAGGAAATCGCCCTCCGCGCCTAAGGTGGCGGCGATGCGGTCCAGACGTTGCTGCACATGGCGGCTGCGGGCGTCGGCCTCATCCGCCAGCCGGGCCTGGGCCACGCCCGACAGCATGGAATGGACGTAGAACGCGGCCAGGACAGTCAGGACAATACCGGAGAGGGCGGCCAAAATCGGGCCGCGGGTCATAAAAAAGACGGCCGGGCGGCGGCGCCGCGCGGTCTCCAACACCGACATCCTGGCAATACCTTTCCGCTTCCCCTTGGGGCCACATCCCCTGCGTCCCCTGGGCGCCCCCTTGCGGCTTCGCAAGCGCGCAGGATAAACCCATTCCTAACCCCAAAGATACAACGGCGGGTTAACATCCTGTCAGAAAGTGTAGGATGGCGTGGGAAAGGCGGCGATGGAAAGGGCGACACGAAACCCCCGCCGCCGCTATATCTGACTGTCCCGCAACCGACCGGCGCTGACACCGTGACCGACAGCCCCATCCCTTCGACCGGCCCCGATCCAAAGGTTCCCAATCCGGACGATTACGTCGCCAGCCCCTGCACCAGGGTCTGTCGCATCGACGCGCGCAGCGGCTTGTGCGCCGGTTGCCAGCGCACCTTGGAAGAGATCACCTTGTGGGGCGGGATGACGCCGGACCAGCGGCGCGCGGTGCTGGCCAGCCTGCCTGAGCGACGCAAGGCCAGGCGCGCCATGGTCCGCTGGCGCCATGGCGGCCAGCCGGGGACGTAAACGTAGGGGAAAAGGACGGGTTAGTCCGTCCGGTTATCCGGATCATCGCCCTCGGCGAAGGCGCGGGCGCCCCACATGAGGCGTTCGATCTCACGGATGCGGTCGCCCTGGCGGCGCAACCGTTCGGCATTGACGACATTGCCACCCGGCGCCCCATCGGGGCCCGAGCCCCTGGAAGCCCTGGGTGCCCGCTTGGGGCTGTCCTCCCCGCCGAGATCGTCCGCGCCAGCCATCGACCGCCTCATCGACCGGACGCCGATGCCGTGCCACGGGCGTCCTCTGGTTCATGCAAATATCACGAAGCGTATCATGGCCCTGGGCGACCCGCATCCCGGAAAGCCCGCCAAATCGTTCGCACAGGGTGATAATAAGTAGACGGTGTGACCTGATTTCAACGGTCCCCCGCCCCCTATTTTCGCAGTGGGCTGCGCCTGGCGTTTCCAGCGGCGGAAATGTCACACCAACGCCGCCAGACCACCTGCCGCCGAGCCCCCTTTGGCCCCATGGCTTCATCGTGACGCGGCGTACCGCCGCTCGATGGCGTCCCACAGAGTGGACTCGATGGCGCCGCCGTTGAGGCGGTTGATCTCCTGGATGCCGGTGGGGCTGGTCACGTTGATCTCGGTCAGGTAGTCGCCGATGACGTCGATACCCACGAACACCAGACCCTTGTCGCGCAGCACCCCGCCGATGGTGGCGCAGATTTCGCGCTCGCGCTGGGTCAGGTCGGTCTTGGCGGCGCTGCCGCCGGCGTGGAAGTTGGCGCGCGCCTCGCCCTCCTGCGGCAGGCGGCTGACGGCGCCCACCGGCTCGCCATCCACCAGCAGGATGCGTTTGTCGCCCTGGCGGATTTCCGGCAGGTACTTCTGCACGATGATGGGCTCGCGGTAGAGCTGGGTGAAGGTCTCCAGCAGGGCGCCCAGGTTCTCGTCATCCGGCTTCACATGGAAGACGCCGGAGCCGCCGTTGCCGAACAGCGGCTTCACGATGATGTCCTTGTATTCGCGGCGGAAGGCCAGGACCTCGTCCTTGGCGCTGGTGATCAGCGTGGGCGGCATCAGGTCCGGGAAGTGGGTGACGAACAGCTTTTCCGGCGCGTTGCGGACGGAGGCGGGGTCGTTCACCACCAGGGTCCTGGGATGGACGTGTTCCAGCAGGTGGGTGGCCGTGATGTAGGCCATGTCGAAGGGCGGGTCCTGGCGCATCAGCACCACGTCGACGCTGGCCAGATCCAGCGTCTCGGCCGGGCCGAAGGTGTGGTGGTTGCCCCGTTCGCGCCGCACCTCCAGAGGCCGGGCGGTGGCCACCAGGCGGCTGTGGCGGAAGGCCAGGTCCTGGGGCAGGTAGTGGTAGAGGATGTGCCCCCGCCGTTGCGCCTCCAGCGCCATCATGAAGGTGCTGTCGGTATCGATGTTGATGGAGTGCATCGGGTCCATCTGAATGGCAACGGACAGGCTCATTCTCATCTCCCCCACCCCGGCGGTCCGGCGGTGCTTGGCTGGCAAAGGGTTGGACTGTGACCCCGGTGGACTGGCCCTGCTGCGGCGCCAATCACAGGGGTGTGAATAAAGATCGGATCAGTTCAGGCGGTTGCGCAGATGCTGCACCAGGGTGGCCGCCTGGTCCAGCAGCTGGGCGGAGGTGCCGGCGCGGGCTCCCAGGTCCAGGAAGGTCTCGAACGCCGAAATGGCGGTGGTGATATGGCCCAGTTGAGCCTGCAGCAGGCCGGATTCGCGCCACAGCGCCACCTGGCCCGGGGCCATCAGCAACATGGCCTCCACCGCCTCGGCCGCCAAGTCGGGCCGTTCGCCGCGCATGTGCAGCAGCTTCACATTGTTATGCAGGCGCAGGAGGACGTCGCGGTTGCCCACGGGGGCGTAGTGGTCCGGTTCCAGTTCCGCCGCGGCGCCCGAGGTCTGCTTGATCAGGTCGCGCAGGTCGACCACGCTCAGCACCCGGCCGCCGCCGAAGGGGTCGATGATGGCGCGGTCGCCGCCGTGATCGAGGCGGATGAGGAAATGGCCGGGGAAATTCAGGCCCACCATGTGCCAGCCCTGGGCGCGGGCGGCATGCATGTAAAGGATGCCGAGCGCCACCGGCAGGCCCCGGCGCCGATCGATGACCCGCGCCAGGTTGGCGTTCTGCAAATCCTCATAGGTGGCGCTGTCGCCCTCATAGCCCATGCGGTCCACCAGGGCGCCGCGCAGCGCGTCCAGGCACTCCTCCAGGGTCAGCGCCTCCGGCGCGCGGCCGGCCGTCAGCCTGGCCACGGCGGCCGAGAGAGCGGTGAGATGCCGGCGGTAGGGCGCCAGGCCGGTGTCGCCGCTGGACAGGATCGCCAGCGCCAGGGCGGTTTCCGCCAGGTCGATATCCTCGTCACGCATCTGGCCCACGGCGCGCAACAGCGCGCGGGCTTGCGCCTGGCCCTTGCCGGCGCGGGTGCTGCGATTCTGGGACCCCTGGCTGGTCACGGATTGGATGCTCCCTCCGGCATCGGCCCTGCGGCGCCGGGCTTTGGGGAGCCAGGCTTTTGGGGAGATAGCGCATCGCCGGGGCCGGTGTCGACCATCAATGCCGCCGGAACCTTCAATGATCCCGTATGGAACGAGCCGTCAGGAGGGCCGCCAGGCGTCCGGCCGGTGCAGCGGCCAGCGCCGGGGCCGGACAATCATGAGGTCGAAGCGGACGGCGTGGCGCGCCAGCCGGGGCCGGGCAGCGACATAGAGGCCGGCGGCCCGTTCCAGCCGGCGCCATTGCGCCAGGCTGGCGGCCAGGTGGCCCAAATCCTCCGTCGGGCGCGCCTTGACCTCGACGATGACCAGCAGGTCGCCCCTGGCCGCCACGATGTCGATCTCCCCCGCCGGGGTGCGACAGCGGCTGGCCAATACACGGTAGCCCTTCAGCCGCAGGGCCAGGCGGCACCAGGCCTCCGCCCAGCGGCCCAGGCGTTCGCCGGAGCGGCCCTTCTGCGTCTTTCTTGCCAGCCGCTCAGACCGCGTCATCTTTCGACATCTCGAGCGCCCGTTGGTAGACCTGCTTGCGGGGGGCGCCGCTGGCCTCCGCCACCGTGGCGGCGGCGTCGCGGACGCTGAGGGTGCGCAAGGCGGCGCGCAGGAGGCCGTCGATGTCGACCTCCTCCCCACCAGCATCAAGCGGCGGGCCGATGACCACCACCACCTCGCCCTTGGGCGGGCCATTCTCGGCATAGTGGGCGGCGAGCCCAGGCAGGGTGCCGCGCCGCACCTCCTCGAAAAGCTTGGTCAACTCACGCGCCACCGCCACCTCGCGCCCGCCCAGCACCTGGGCGGCATCGGCCAGCAGGTCGGCCAGGCGCTGGGCCGACTCGAACAGAACCAGGGTGGCGCGCACCGGCGCCAGTTCCTCCAGCGCGGCCCGGCGGGCGCCGGTCTTGTTGGGCAGGAAGCCCGCGAACAGGAAGCGGTCGGAGGGCAGACCCGCCAGCACCAGGGCGGTCAGGGTGGCGCTGGCACCCGGCAGATGGGTGACGTGCAAGCCCTGGTCGCGCGCCTCGCGCACCAGCTTGTAGCCGGGGTCGGAGATCAGCGGCGTGCCGGCGTCAGACACCAGGGCGATGGCCTCGCCCGCCGCGATGCGGGCCAGCAGCTGCGGCCGCATGCGGGCGGCGTTGTGCTCGTGATAGGGCAGCAGGGGCTTGCGCACCTGGTACCGGGCCATCAGCTTGGCCGTCACACGGGTGTCCTCGCAGGCGATGGCGTCGACGCCCTTCAGCGTTTCCAGCGCGCGCAGGGTGATGTCGCCGGCGTTGCCGATGGGCGTGGCGATGACATGCAGGCCAGGCGGCGGTTTACGCGCGAGGGCGCTGCCGCTAGGCTCTGCCCCGTCCTCGTCCGGCGGGATGTCCCCGTCCGACGGAACGTCATCGTATGGATCGTTGCCGGCGTCGACAGGGCCGGCAACGACATCGTCGACAGGTGGTTGCTGCGGTTTCATGGGATCAACGGGTGGGTTTGCGATGAAGTATGCCGGGATGTCCGCCACGACGGCGGCGGCCAGGACCGCAGCGACGCTGCTGACGCTGGCCTTGCTGGCGGGGGCCTTGCTGGCGGGCTGCGCCAGCCAGCCCACGGTAACGGCCCCGCCGCGCGCCGCGCAAGCACCGCAGCAGTCGCCCCAGCAGGCGACCGGGCCGCAAGCGGCCCAGCCCCAGCCCGAGGCGGCCCCGGCCCAGGCGGAAGCGGCCCCCGCGCCCGCCACGGTCCCGGCGGATGAAACTGTGCGTGTGGCCCTGCTGCTGCCCCTGTCGGGCAAGGCCGCCAGCCTGGGCGAGGCCATGCAGCAGGCGGCGCAGATGGCCCTGTTCGACACGGCCGACAGCCATTTCCAACTGCTGATCCGCGACACCAAGAGCACGCCCGAGGGGTCGGTGGCCGCGGCGCAGGACGCGCTGGCCGCCGGCGCCACCCTGCTGATCGGCCCGGTCTACGGCGTGGATGCCAAGGCGGTGACGCCGGCGGCGGGCACGGTGCCGGTGCTGAGCTTTTCCAACGACGCGACGGTGGCCGACACGCACGCCCCGGCGGGCGGCACCTGGGTGCTGGGCTTCCAGCCGCAGGACCAGGTGGCCCGCGTGGTCAGCTACGCCGCCAGCCGCGGCCTGACCCGCCTGGCGCTGCTGGCCCCCGTGGGCGGCAACGGCGACATGGTGGAGCAGGCCATGCGCGACGCCGCCGCCAAGGCAGGCGCCGATGTTACCCGCGCCGCGCGCTATCAGCCCACGCAGAAGGACGTCAGCGACACCATCAAGCGGCTGTCCAACTTCGACCAGCGCCACGCCCAGATGGCGGCGGCGCGCGAGGCCACCGCCAGCAAGGACGGAAAACCCGGCCCCGCGGTGGAGGAATTGCCCTTCCAGGCCATCCTGATCGCCGAGGGCGGCCAACGGCTGAAGGAGGTGGCGCCCCTGTTGCCCTTCTTCGACATCGACCCCGGCCCCGTGCGCTTCCTGGGCACCGGCCAGTGGGATGAGCCCGGCATCGGCCGCGAGCCGGCGCTGGTGGGCGGCTGGTATGCCAGCGCCGCCCCCGACGCGCGCCAGGGCTTCGAGAAGCGGTTCAACGACGTATACGGCCAGCGCCCGCCGCGCTTGGCCACCCTGGCCTATGACGCGACCGCCCTGGCCGCCGTGCTGGCCAAGGGCCACAAGGCCTATGTCCGGGAAAACCTGACCGATCCCAACGGTTTCGCCGGCATCGACGGGGTGTTCCGCCTGCTGCCCACCGGCCAGGTGGAGCGGGGCTTGTCCGTGTTGGAAGTGACCAAGACCGGCGTGACCGTCGTGGATCCGGCACCCACCAGCTTCACGCCGGTGACGGCCCCGGCGCCCAGCCCGAACACCGGATCATAAATCGCTTACCGGGACGCCTTTACCGGGATGCAGTGCGCGGCGCGTCCATGTCCAGGTAAAAGCCATCCAGGTCGGCGCTGTCCAGATCGGGAAGACCGAGGTCGGCGGCCAAGTCCTGGGCCAGGGATCGTCGGGTGGCGGCGGCGGCCAGTTCGAACCAGGCGAGGCGTGCCACGCGGCTGGCGGCCGAGTGGTCGGTGTCGCGGCGCAGTTCCCCGGCGATGAAGCCTTGGCTCATTGAGCCGGCGGACGCCTGCGCATAGCCGGCCTTCATGCCGGTGAGGGAGAACCGATCCAAACCATGCTCCATCGTCATGTCTGCCACACACCAGGTGGGCGTCGGTTCACGTACTGTTAATTAGATAGTGACCGAAAGGACGCGGCTCGGGTAGGAAAATTGTGCTTAAAAATTAGTTAAAACGGTGTGCGACCGCGAACACCGCACCACCTGCGGTGGCCGGCGGCTTTCTCAACGGGGCCCACCCCTTGGGAAAAGCTGGGACAGCAGAAACAACGCGGCCGCAGCAACCACCACCGCCGGCCCCGCCGGCAGGTCGGCGCGGAAGGAGGCGCCCAGGCCGCCGCAGACCGACAACGCGCCGATGGCAGCGGCCAGACCGGCCATGATTTCCGGCGTACGGGCGAATCGGCGGGCGCAGGCGGCCGGTATGATCAACAGGGCGGTGATCAGCAGCACGCCCACCACCTTCATGGCCAGCGCGATGGTGGCGGCCATCAGCATCATGAAGCCCAGCTGCGTGGCCAGCACGGGCACACCCTCCACCCGCGCCAGATCCTCGTTCACCGTCATGGCCAGCAAGGGGCGCCACAGCCAGGCCAGCAGGGCCAGCACCACGGCCCCGCCGCCCCAGATCCAGGCCAGGTCGCCACCGCTGACGGCTAGGATGTCGCCGAACAGATAGGACATGAGGTCCACCCGCACCGTCTGCAGCAGGGCCACGGCGATGAGGCCCAGGCTGAGCGTGGTGTGGCTGAGCAGGCCCAGCAGCGTATCGGTGGCCAGCTTGCGCTGGCGCTGCATCAGCACCAGCACGCCGGCCAGCGCCAGTCCCACCAGCGCCACCGCCAGCATCAGGTTGATGCCGGCGACGAAGCCCAGCGCGATGCCCAGCAGGGCGGCATGGGACAGGGTGTCGCCGAAATAGGCCATGCGCCGCCAGACGACGAAGCAGCCGAGAGGCCCCGCCACAAGGGCGACGCCGACGCCGCCGGCCAGCGCGCGCAACAGGAAATCATCCATGGGGCTGTTGGTCCTTGGCGGGGTGCCCGTCCTTGGGTCCAGGATCGTGCGTATGCTGGCAGCCCGGCGTGGCGGCGCCATGGCTGTGCGGCCCGGCCGCGGACAGCCAGGCCGGCATGGCCAGCGGATCGATACCGAACAGGGCCTGGAAATCGGGATGGCGGCGCACATCCTCCGGCCGGCCGGCGCAGCAGACATGGCCATTCAGGCAAATCAGGCGGTCGGTGCCGGAAATGGCATAGCTGAGATCATGGCTGACCATCAGCACGCCGCAGCCGTGGCGGCGGCGAATAGCGTCGATCAAGGCGTACAGGGTGGCCTGGCCGGCCACGTCCACCGCCTGCGCCGGTTCATCCAGCACCAGCAGGTCGGGCCGGCGCAGCAGGGCGCGGGCCAGCATGACCCGCTGCAGCTCCCCGCCCGACAGGGCCTGCACCGGGCTATCGGCCAGGCTGGCGGCGCCCACCTCGCCCAGCGTCTCATCCACCGCCGCGTCGGTCACCGGGCCCCAGAGAGCCAGCAGCCGCCGCACGGTCAGGGGCAGGGTGGCGTCCACGGCCAGGCGCTGTGGCATATAGCCGATGCGCAGGCCGGGCTTGCGCCATACCGTGCCGCCGCTGGGCCGCTGCAGCCCCAGCACGGCGCGCAGTAGGGTGGATTTGCCGGCGCCATTGGGGCCCACCAGGGTCACGACCTCGCCAGCCGACACCACCAGGTCCACCGACTGCAGCACCGTGCGCCGGCCGAACTGCACCGTCAGGCTGGTGGTCTTGATAAGCGCTGCCTCAGGCGACATCTCTGGAAACTCTGCGTCGGACGGCATGGGCCCTTCCTGGCGGGGAAACCGGCCCCAGGTTCCAAGACGCCTGCGGCACGGGTATGCGTGCCCCCCGGCTTTACGGCATCCGGACTGACTTGACAAATGTTATAGTATAACATTGCATGTTGGGGGCGCGTGTCCCCGGCGCTTTTTACCTGATTGGCATCCCATGTCCCCCTTCCGCATCCTGTCCCTGGTCGCCCTGCTGTGGCTGGCGTTCACCGTCCCATCGCGGGCGGACGCGCCCACGGCGCCCAAGGTGGTGGCGAGCGTGAAGCCGGTGCATTCCCTGGCAGCGGCGCTGATGCTGGGGATCGGCCAACCCAAGCTGTTGGTCGACGGCACGGCCAGCCCGCACAGCTTCAGCCTGAAGCCCTCGGACGCCAGCGCCCTGTCCCAGGCCGACATCGTGTTCTGGATGGGGCCGACCTTGGAGCCCTTCCTGGTGAAGCCGCTGGCCAGCCTGGCCCGGGGCGCCCACATCGTCACCCTGATCGAGGCGCCGGGCCTGCGCCCCCTGGCCCTGCGCAGCGCCGGCGCCTGGGCGGATGGCGAGTCCCACCAGGATGGCCATCCCCACCTGGTGCCCGCCGTGGTGGGCGGGGCCGCCGACAACCAGATCGACGGCCACGCCTGGCTGGATCCCGCCAACGCCAAGGCGATGGCCCGCGCCATGGCCGACGCCCTGATCCAGCACGACCCGGCCGACGCCGCCCGCTATCGCGACAACCTGGCCGCCCTGCTGCGCAGCCTGGATGCCCTGGATGCGGAAATCGGCGCCATCCTGGCGCCCGTGAGCGCCAAGCCCTTCGTCGTCTTCCACGACGCCTTTCATTACCTGGAGGCCCGCTACCGCCTGGACGGCGTGGGCGCCATCACCCTGAACCCCGAGGTGCGGCCGGGTGCCGCCCGCCTGAGCCAACTGCGCGCCCGCATCCAGGCCTCCGGCGCCACCTGCGTCTTCGCCGAGCCGCAGTTCGAGACGGCGCTGATCGGCACCCTGGTCGACGGGACCCAGGCCAAGCGCGGCGTGCTGGACCCCGAAGGCGCCCTGCTGCCCGCCGGGCCGGACCTCTACGCCACCCTGATGCGCGCCAACGCCCATGCCCTGGCGGGGTGCCTGGGCGGGTAAGCTGTGTTAAGACGCCCCCACGGAATTTCTGGCGGGTGGGGATGACATCATGCGGATCGGGATCGTGGGCTGCGGCGGCCGGATGGGCCGTATGCTGATGCGGGAGGTGCTGGGCACCCCCGGCGCCACCCTGTCCGGCGGCACCATGCGCCCCGGCAATCCCGACCTGGGCAAGGATCTGGGCACCCTGGCCGGGCTGGAGCCCGCCGGCCTCGTTTCCACCAGCGATGTCGACGCCCTGTTCACCGTCAGCGACGCCGTCATCGACTTCACCACCCCCGCCGGCACGGCCGTGCACGCCGCGCTGGCTGGCCGCCACGGCACCGCCCTGGTGGTGGGCACCACGGGCCTGGCGCCGGACCAGCAGGCCGCCATCGACGCCGCGTCCAAGACGGCCGCCCTGGTGCAGGCGCCCAACATGAGCCTGGGCGTGAACCTGCTGCTGGCGCTGGTGGAGGACGTGGCCCGCACCCTGGGGCCCGATGTCTGGGATATCGAGATCGTGGAGATGCACCACCGCCACAAGGTGGACGCCCCCTCCGGCACCGCGCTGGGCCTGGGCCGCGCGGCGGCGGCCGGTCGCGGCGTCGACCTGGCGGCCGTGTCCGACCGGGTGCGCGACGGCCACACCGGCGCGCGCGAGGCCGGACACATCGGCTTCGCCACCCTGCGCGGCGGCGATGTGGTGGGCGACCACACCGTCATCTTCGCGGCCGAGGGCGAACGTATCGAGCTGACGCACAAGGCCGGCAGCCGCGCTATCTTCGCCCGAGGTGCGGTGCGCGCCGCGATCTGGGCCGGCGGCAAGGCCCCCGGCCTCTATAGCATGCGCGACGTGCTGGGCCTGTAATGACCGACGCCGCCGCCGAGCTTTCCGTCCCACCCGGCCGCTGGGCCCACCCCGGCCTGCGGGGGGCGTTGTGGGGGCTGCTGGCGGTGGCGGTGTGGGCGGGGTCCTTCGTCATCACCCGCATGGGCGTGAAGGCCGGCCTGAACGCCTTCGACCTGGTGGCCCTGCGCTTCGCCACCGCCGGCGCCCTGATGGTCCCCATCCTGCGCCGCCGGGGCCTGGCCTTCGACCGGCTGGGCCTGGGCGGCCTGGTCCTGCTGGTGGCGGGATCGGGGGCGCCCTATGCCCTGATGCTGGCGGCCGGGGCCCGCTACGCCCCGGCCTCGCACGCGGCGGCCCTGACCCCCGGCCCCATGGCGGCCATGACCGCCCTGCTGGGCGCCCTGTTCCTGCGCGAACGCCTGCCGGCCATCGGCTGGGCCGGCGTGGGCCTGATCCTGGGCGGCAGCGCCCTGATCGGCGGGCCCGGCCTGTTCAGCGGGTCGGGTGACGGGGCGGCCCTGGGCCACGCCCTGTTCCTGGGCGGCGCCTTGGTGTGGGCCATCTACGTCATCGTCCTCAGGCGTAGCGGCGTGGGCCCGCTGCATGCCACCGCCATCGTCGCCACCGGGTCGGCGCTGTTGTACCTGCCGCTCTATCTGCTGGTGTTGCCCAAGGGCATCGGCCAGGCGGAGGCGCACGACATCGCGCTGCAGGCCATCTACCAGGGCTGCTTCACCACCCTGGTGGGCCTGGCGGCCTTCAACCGCGCCGTGGTCCTGCTGGGCGCCACGGGGGCCGCCGCCCTGCCGGCCCTGATCCCCGTGGTCACGCTGGGTCTGGGCGCCCTGATGCTGGGCGAGGCACCCGGCCTGGCGGAGACGGCCGCCACCCTGCTGATCGGCGGCGGCGTGCTGGTCACGACGCTGGCGCGCAATCGTCGTCCACCACCCTCAAAAACTTAAAGTCTCAAAGACTTAATTGACCGCCCCGGATCGCGGCGCGACAGTCGGGGCGGGAGAAACCACCGCCTCGGATGCCATGCCGTGAAGGAAAAAGAACTGCGCATGGCGCTCGTCTGCTACGGCGGGGTGTCGCTGGCCGTGTACATGCACGGCGTCACCAAGGAACTGCTGAAGCTGGCCCGCGCCTCACGCGTGTTCCATGGCACCCATGATCCCCGGCTGCGTAACACCGGCAGCTACCAGGCCCTGCAGGACGACCTGGCCCGCCGCATCGGCTATAGCAGCGGCGCCAGCCTGGACGGCGGGGCGCAGACGCCGGATACGGAGGAGGTCTACGTCGCCCTGCTGCAGGAGGTGGGCGCCCATATCGACCTGCGCATCGTCATCGACGTCATCGCCGGATCGTCCGCCGGCGGCATCAACGGCGTGCTGCTGGCCCGCGCCCTGGCCCATGACCTGGACCTGGACGCCCTGACCGAGCTGTGGCTGGACGGCGCCGACGTCACCAACCTGATGGTGGAGGACGGCCGGGCGACGAAGTGGAGCAAGTGGTTCCTGAAGCCCTTCCTGGCCTATGGCCTGGGCCGGCTGATGCGCCTGGCGCCGGATGACGAGATGCGCTGGAAGCTGTCCATGTTCGTGCGCTCGCGCTGGTTCAAGCCGCCCTTCGACGGCATGCGGCTGATGGAGATGCTGCTGGACGCAGCCTCCGCCATGGGGCGGCCGGTCAGCCCCTACGCCTCGCTGCTGCCCGCGGGGCAATCGCTGTCCCTGTTCGTCACGGTCACCGATTTCCACGGCTTCCTGCAGCGCATCCCCGCGCACGATCCGCCCACGGTGGAGGAGCGGGAGCATCGCCATGTGCTGAAGTTCCACTACCGCCGCTGGCCCGGCGGCCGGGTGGACACGGATTTCGGCGAGGGCGCCATCCCCGGCCTTGTGTTCGCCGCCCGCGCCACCTCCTCCTTCCCCGGCGCCTTCACGCCGGCGCACCTGAGGGCGCTAGACGGCCTGCTGGCCCGGCGGGGGCAGGGCTGGCCGGAGCGGGAACGCTTCCTGAAGCGCAACTTCCGCCGCTATACCGCCGCCGGCGTGGACCCGGGGCGCATCAGCTTCATCGACGGCAGCGTGCTGAACAACAAGCCCTTCGCCGAGGCGCTGCGCGCCATTTCCGGCCGTCCGGCCTATCGTGAGGTCGACCGCCGGCTGATCTACATCGATCCCGACCCCGCCCACCTGAAACGGGTGGCCAAGGCGCAGACGCCGGGCTTTTTCCGAACGCTCAAGGGGGCATTGTCCGACATTCCGCGCAATGAGCCGGTGCGCGACGAACTGGTCTCCATCGACCGCAACAACGCCCGGGTGCGCCAGTTGCGCTCCGTCATCGATGCCGCCCGCCCCGGCATCACCCAGCTGGTGCATGAGGTGGTGGGGGGTGAGCCGCCGGCCGAACTGACCTACGCCCAAATCCATGACTGGCGGGAAATCGCCAACGGCCGCGCGGCCCAGGAGGCGGGCTTCGCCTATGAGGCCTACGTCCGCCTCAAGCTGACATCGGTTCTGGACGCCATGGGCCGGCTGGTGGCGGTGGGCTGCGGCTATCAGCCGGGGACGGCCGCCGCCCGCCAGGCCACCGAGGCGCTGCACGCCTGGGCGCGGGCCACCGGCATCACCCCCGACCAAGTGACGACCTGGAGCCTGGAGCGACGGGAGGACGGCCTGCCGGGCGGCGACGCGCCACCCTGGGTGCGCTTCCTGCTGGCCTTCGACGTGGGCTTCCGCGGCCGGCGCCTGCGCTTCGTCATCCGCGCCCTGAACGAGCTGTACGCCCGGCTGGAAGAAGACGAGTTCACCGACGTCGCCGCGCGCGACCTGGATGAGATCAAGGCCAATCTCTACGACTGCCTGGAGCGGCTGCGCGTCTACGAGTCCGGCGCCTTCCTCAGCGCGGACGAGCGCGAGGCCCTGGCCGTGCCCTTCGTCGAACCCCTGGCCATGGGCCGCCAGCCGGACGTGGCGGCGGTGGACCAGGTGATGTGGGATCTGGCGCGGCGCATCGATCTGAACGCCATCAACCAGCAGGTGGACGAGATCTTCGCCCTGATGGGCCTGAACATGCTGGGGGTGGCGGCGCGGCGGGAACTGTTCGTGGCCTATGTCGGCTTCGCCTTCTGGGACGTGCTGACCTTTTCCATCAGCGGCTGGCGCGAGTTGGACGACCTGGAGGAGGTGCGGGTGGATCGCATCAGCCCGGACGACGCCCGCTTCTGCCAAGCCATGGGCGGCGCCATCCCCCTGAAAGGGCGGGAGATCAACCACTTCGGCGCCTTCTTCAGCCGCGTGCACCGTGAGAGCGACTATCTGATGGGCCGCCTGCATGCCGCCGACCGCCTGGTGGATCTGGTCCTGGACGCCGCCGGCCGCCCGCCGGGCGTGGATGGTCCCGGCCTGAAGCGCCGCCTGTTCGCCGCCATCGCCCGGACGGAGCGCCAGCGCCTGGGTGACAAGTCACCGGCGTTGCGCTGGCTGGAGACCATGCTGGCGGAAGGGTGAGGCCGCCCACCGCGAAGGAGCGAAGCGACAAGGCCGCGACCGCGGCCGCCGGAGGTTTCCGGGCAGCGGAGCGGACTGGAAACTGAGGATAAGCCCAAGCCAGCGGATGCTGGCGCCCGGCGCCTGAGGGACGCTAAACCAAGCCTTGGCGATGTTTCGCCAGGGCTTGGTTGAGGACGCTGGCCACCTGCACCCGCTCCTCCATCGGCAGGAAGGCGCCCACCACCAGACGCCTGCCGTGGCTGGTCAGCACCACCTGGCTGTCGTGTTGGGCGGGATCGTCCATGTGGACGCGCAGCCAATAGGGGATGAAGGACCAGCTGCGGCTGGGGCGGCGGGGTTCCACCCGCTCCACGGTCAGGGCCTGGTCGGTCAGTTCCACCCGCTCATACAGCCGGGCGGAACGGTAGCTGGCGCGGAAGGCCAGGTAGATCACCAGCACGTCCACGCCGCAGAAACCGATGACCGGCCAGGCGCCGCGCAGGAAGAAGACCAGGCCCACGCCGAAGCTGACCGCCGCCACCAGCCCCATGAGGATGCGGAACCCCTTCGGCGACAGGCTGCGGTGGGGCCGCAGGATGACGCTGAGCCAGGTCTGCCTCAGGGTGGTTTCGTCATGGATCATGGACAAAACAGTAGGGCGGCCTCACCACCCGGTAAAGGCCGCCCCATGCAGGGCGTCAGGCCCCGGTCATGCTGTCCGCGCTTGGGTACGCACACCTTAGCTACGGGTTATCGAAATGCCGCCGTCCACCAGCTGGGCCGTGCCGGTGACGAAGGACGAGTCGTCCGACGCCAGGTAGAGGACGGCGCGGGCCAGTTCCTCCGGCTGGCCGGCACGGCGCAAGGCGTGGGCGTTGTTCACCCAGTCGCGCTTCTCCGCCGTGTCGTTGGCGGCGTGGTACATCTCGGTCTCCACGGCCCCCGGCAGCACGGCGTTGACCCGCACGCCCTGGGGGCCGAACTCGGCGGCCAGCGCCTGGGTCAGGCCGATCAGGCCAGACTTGCTGGCGGCGTAGGCGGCCAGGCCCGGGAAAGCGAAGGTGTGGCCGACGAAGGTGGAGGTGAAGACCACCGAACCACCGCCGTTCTTCGTCATCTGGGCGATCTGGTGTTTGGCGCCCAGGAAAGGACCGGTCAGGTTCACGGCCAGGGTGTTGGCCCAACCGGCCTCGCTCACGCCGGTGCTGGGGCCTGTCTCACCCAGGGTGCCGGCGTTGTTGAAGGCGATGTCCAGGCGGCCGAAACGTTCCACCGCCAGGGTCACCAGGGCCCGGTTATAGTCCTCATGCTGGACGTCGCCGGCCAGCGCCGCGGCCTGGCCGCCGGCGGCGGTGATCTCAGCCACCAGGCTGTCCAGTTCCGCCTGGCGGCGGGCGCCGACCACGACCTTGGCGCCTTCCGCGGCGAACAGCTTGGCGGTGGCGCGACCGATGCCCGAGCTGGCGCCGGTGACGAGGGCGACCTTGTTCTGCAAACGAGCCATTTTTCTCTCCGATGCTGGGGTCGGCGCGACGGTCGCGCCGCTGACAGACAAAGGTTTACCTTTCAGCGACGCTTGCATCGATGGGGCGAAAGTGACCTTATGATTCATCTTTCCTGAATAATGACAAGGGTGCCCCATGGATAGGCTGCGCGCGTTCGAGGTGTTCGCCACGGTGGTGGCCCGGGGTGGCTTCGCTAAGGCGGCGGACGCCCTGAACACCTCCCCCGCCAACGTCACCCGCTATGTCAACGAGCTGGAGACCTACCTGGGCAGCCGGCTGCTGAACCGCACCTCGCGCCGGCTGTCATTGACCGAGGCGGGGGAGGCGCTGTACGAGCGCGCCCAGACCATCCTGGAAGAGGTGGCGGAGGCGGAGGCGCTGGCATCCGCCACCACACTGAAGCCCCGGGGGCGGCTGCGGGTGAACGCGCCGTTGAGCTTCGGCATCCGCCACCTGGCACCGCTGTGGCCCCGCTTCATGGCGCAGTATCCCGACGTGCTGCTGGACATCGCCCTGACCGACCGGGTGGTGGACATGGTGGAAGAGGGCTTCGACCTGGGCATCCGCATCTCGCGCGGCGGGTCGCCCACCTATGCCGCGCGCAAGCTGGCCACCTCCCGCAACGTGCTGTGCGCGGCGCCCGACTACCTGGCCAGCCACGGCGTGCCAAAGACGCCGGACTGCCTGGCCAGCCACGTGCGCGTCGCCTACAGCTATACCGGCGTGCCCGAGGATTGGGTGTTGCTGGACCCGGAGGGCAAGCCCGTCACCGTGCGCATCCCCATCCGCCTGATGACCAACAACGGCGACACCGCCCGCGCGGCGGCCCTGGCGGGACAGGGCATCATCTGGCAACCCACCTTCCTGATCGGCGACGATCTGCGCGCCGGCCGCCTGGTGCCGGTGCTGCCGGACCACCGCATCCCCGACATCGACATCCTGGCCGTTTACCCCAGCCGCCGCCATGTCAGCGCCAAGGTCCGCGCCCTGATCGACTTCCTGGCCGACGCCTTCCACGGCACCCCTGCGTGGGAGTGCCCCGCTTGATCCGCCCGCCCCGCCACCCGTAGATTTGCCGGCCCGCCGCACGACTGGGCAGTGCAGCACCGCCACGCCCTTTAACCCTAGGCCGCGACTGCGGCCGCCGGAGCGAGTACCGAAGGGCGCAGCGAGGATGAGCCAAGGCTGCGGACGCAGCCGCCGGCGTCTGAGGAACAAGAATATGAAACGCGCGAACATCGAGGAATTCTTCCGCCGGCTGGCGGAGCGGGATCCGGAACCGAAGACGGAACTGGAGTATGTGAACCCCTACACCCTGCTGGTGGCGGTGGTGCTGTCGGCCCAGGCCACGGACGTGGGCGTGAACAAGGCGACCAAGGCGCTGTTCAAGATCGCCGACAACCCGGCGGCCATGGTGGCGCTGGGCGAGGCCACGGTGCGGGACCATGTGAAGACCATCGGCCTGTACAAGACCAAGGCCGCCAACGTCATCCGCCTGTCGGAAATCCTGCTGGAGAAGCACGGCGGCCAGGTGCCGCGCAAGCGCGAGGATTTGGAGGAACTGCCGGGCGTGGGCCGCAAGACGGCCAACGTGGTGCTGAACGTGGCCTTCGGCGAGCCGACCATCGCCGTCGATACCCATATCTTCCGCGTGTCCAACCGCACCGGCCTGGCACCGGGCAAGACGGTGGAGGCGGTGGAGGAGAAGCTAGTGAAGGTGGTGCCCAAGGCTTACCGACTGCACGCCCACCACTGGCTGATCCTGCACGGCCGCTATATCTGCAAGGCGCGCAAGCCCGACTGCGCCGTGTGCAGCGTCATCGACCTATGCGCCTATGAGGCCAAGACGGTACTGACGGCTTAAGTCGTTTCGGAAATGAAACGGGCCAGTCCCCTGAAGGACCGGCCCATAAAATCAGGCGGGCGGCGAGGCTTACTCCTCAGTGCCCGTAGCCACCACGGCCTCGACTTCCTTCACCGGGCGGGCCCGGGATTCGCCGGTCAGCGTCTCGATGGTGCCGACCAGCAGGCCGCCCTGTTCCACTTCCAGCACGCCGTAGCGGATGTTGCCCTGGATGCGGCCGGTGGAGCGGACACGCAGGGTGCCGCGCACGGAGATATCGCCTTCGAAACGACCGCCGATATCAGCCTCGTCGATCTCGACCGAGCCCTTGAACAGGCCGCTGTCGGTCACCTCGATGGCGCGGCCCTCGCGCAGCTTGGCCTCCACCGTGCCTTCGACCACCAGGATGTCGCAGGCGGCGATTTCACCGGACAGGGAAATCTCACGGCCGACGATCAGTTTGCGCATGTCGTTGGTAGGCAAGGGGGCATTTCCTTCAGTACCGGTGGGGGCGACGCGCCGGGGCGGCGTGCCGGGAATTTCCACGACACGACGGGGAATGTCACTACGAAAACCACCGGTGGCCGCGCCGGCCGGCGCCGGGGTCGCGGGGGTGGCCGGCACCGGCGTGGCGCCAGCGCCCAAGCCGCCGCCGCCAAGGCCGCTGTTCCCCAGGCCGAGCGAAGGCTGACCCGGCGTCGGTGTGGGGCCGGGCGTCGGCGTCTTGAATTGCATATCGATCCCCTTGTCTAAGGGCCCCCTGCTGGCCGCGGCCAGATTGGATGGAGGCTCCGGTTCGGAAACGGGTTCCACGGCCGGGGGGGCCGGGGGCGTGGGCTCAGCCACCGGAACAGGCGTGCGAAGGTCGGCCGGCTTGGCCGGGTCGCCACCAACGGGGCCCAGGTTCGGTCGGTTACGTCGGAACATCGGCGTTGTCCCCAAATCTTCGTGTCGCGCGGCCGGCCCGGCCCCGTTCGGGAGCCGGACAAGTCGTTGAAGGTCGTTCTTTTTATGAGTTCGCCCGGGATGCGACCGGCAGCGGACTTCGCGTTCCGCCTGTGGGCAGGAAACCGCCGAACAGGTGGAGCATGAAGGCCGTCGCCAGAACCGGCGCGAACAGATTCACAACAGGCAGCAAGGAAATAAAGGCAATAATGAGGCCTGCGCAAAAAATTCGCCCCCTATAGCGCAGACGGAGTAGACGCGCCTGGTCGGGGGGCATGCGGCGCACCGCCACCTGGTCGAAATACTGGCGCCCCAGCAGGAAACCGTTGGCCAGCGGATAGGCCACGGCACCCACCGGCGGCAAAAGCCACAAGGGCAGCACGGCAACGTTGACGATGACCAGCAGAACTGTGAACCGCAGGGCGATGGCGGCCTCTTCCATCACGCCGGCGTCGCGCGGCGGCGGCAGGGTGGGGTACCACCGACGCTCTACGGCGCGGGCCACCGGCTCCAGCAGCATGCCGGCGATGGCCGCCACCACAACCAGGAAGAAGTACCAGGCGAGCGCCACGACACCCAGGGCGCCCGCCACCGTGATCAGGGGATCCAGCCAGGCCTTGCCCGTGGGATGCAGGCGGTCCAGCCCCCAGGACACGGCCACCCCCAGCACGATGAACGACAGCAGCGTCAGGATGAAGGAACGCGCCATCACCCGCAGCAGGGCGGGATCGAAGGCTTGGGCCAGGGTGCGGAACAGGGCGCGGATCATCTCAGCATCCTAGGTAGTATGCCCCCGCGCTTGCCGCAAGCGGCCCCATCTCTATACTGCGGCCCCAAGTTTTCGCCGATCCGGAGGATTTTAAGTGACGGCTGAATTGGATGTGGTTGGGATCGGCAACGCGATCGTCGACGTGATCACGCAGACGACCGACATTTTCCTGGCGGACAACCGCCTGGACAAGAACAGCATGCGCCTGATCGACACGGCCGAGGCCGAGGCGCTGTACGCCAAGATGGGCCAGGGCATGGAGATGTCGGGCGGTTCCGCCGGCAACACCATGGCCGGCATCGCCATGCTGGGCGGCAAGGGCGCCTTCATCGGCAAGGTGGCGGGCGACCAGCTGGGCCAGGTCTACCGCCACGACATCGAGGCGGTGGGCTCGCGCTTCGTCACCACCGACCTGGCCGACGGCACGCCCACGGGGCGCTGCCTGATCCTGGTGACGCCGGACGCCGCGCGCACCATGAACACCTACCTGGGCGCCGCCGTGCGACTGACGCCGGCCGACATCGACGAGGCGCTGATCGCCTCCGCCCAGGTCACCTACATGGAAGGCTACCTCTGGGATCCGCCGGCCGCCAAAGAGGCCTTCCTGAAGGCGGCGTCGGCCGCCCATGGCGCCGGCCGCAAGGTGTCGCTGTCCCTGTCCGACGCCTTCTGCGTGAACCGCCACCTGGATAGCTTCCGCGACCTGGTGGCCGGCCATGTCGACGTGCTGTTCGCCAATGAGGCGGAGATCACCGCGCTGTACGGCACCGACTTCGACGCCGCGGTGCAGGCGGTGCGCGGCCAGGTGGCCGTGGCGGCGCTGACCCGCAGCGAGAAGGGCGCCGTCATCGTCACGCCGGAGGAGATCGTCACCGTGCCGGCCGCCCCGGTGGCCAAGGTGGTGGATACCACCGGCGCCGGCGACCTGTTCGCCTCGGGTTTCCTCTACGGCTATACCCGGGGCCGCGACATGGCCGCCTGCGGCGCCATGGGCGCCATTTGCGCGGCCGAGATCATCAGCCACTACGGCGCGCGCTCGCAGGCCGACCTGCGCCAGCTGGTGGCGGGCATCTGAGCGGGCCCGCTTTCCAAGGGAATGGCGGTTGCGGATGGGCGTTCCCGCATGGGCGCCCATCCGGCGCCGCTATCCTTTGCCCGCTTTTTTTCGCAGGTGCACTCGCATAGACTGCGCCGCGCCGGGCACCCCTTCGGGCCCCGAACCCATCATCACGGTTCAACCGTTTGTCGTGACGCAAAGGCAACTTCCATGGACATGAGCAAGATCCCGGTCGGCAAGAACGCCCCGTGGGACATCAACGTCGTCATCGAGATCCCGCAGGGCGGTCAGCCGGTGAAGTACGAGGTGGACAAGGACTCGGGCGCCATCTACGTCGACCGCTTCCTGCACACCGCCATGTACTACCCGGCCAACTACGGCTTCGTGCCCCACACCCTGTCGGGCGACGGCGACCCGGCCGACGTGCTGGTGGTCAGCAACACCCCGGTGGTCCCGGGCGTGGTGCTGCGCTCGCGCCCCATCGGCGTGCTGCTGATGGAGGACGAGGCCGGCATGGATGAGAAGATCCTGGCCGTGCCGGTGGACAAGCTGCACAGCTTCTACACCAACGTCAGCAGCTACAAGGACCTGCCGGAGATCCTGGTGGAGCAGATCGCCCACTTCTTCGAGCACTACAAGGACCTGGAGAAGGGCAAGTGGGTGCGCATCGTCCGCTGGGGCGACGCCGACGAGGCCGCCAAGATGATCAGCGACGCCATGGAGCGCTATAACGCCCAGAAGTAAGCGTTCCACGTTGATCCTCGATCGTGTTTTTTCTGAGCCGCCGGAAGCAATTCCGACGGCTCAGCTGTTTCTGGAGCGCTCATTCGCAACCTCGTCACGAGGATATGCATTGGGGTAGTATCCAATGAAAGACATGCCATATGAGTCCGGCAAGGAGATGACCATGGCTGGCAGCAAGGCAGCGGCATCGCGGACATCACAAGCTGGCGCGACGCAGCGCCAGTTCGCGCACGAGGCTGAGCTGCTGCGCGAAGGTCTCGAGGATATGGCCACCGGTCGCTTTATCGAGGATGATGAAGTGGATGCTTGGCTTAATCGTCTCGTCCAAGGTGAAGACCTGGATATTCAACCACCACAAAAGCCGCTGAAACGCCGCTAAGGCCGCAGCCTCACCGTGGTGCCTTCTTCCCGAAGAAAACTTATCATGACTTACGCCGCAAATCGGGATTTGGCGGCTGCCCGCGATTGGCTACAGCAGCCGGGAGCCGGTGTCGCGGCCGAGAACCGGCTTATCCGGATCAGCGCCGCCATCAAGGAACTGAAGACCGCTCCCTGCCGATGGCCTGTGGGCGATCACGCCGGCATCCGTGAGCGTCCGGTGGAGGGCTATCTGGTGATGTACCGGGTCGAACCTGATACGGACAACAATCAGACGGCCGGCAACGTTTGAATCTTGCGTGTCTTCGGTCCCTTCCAAAATCGGGAAGCCACCTGACCTATCGCCAAGGAGTGCCGCACCAGCCTTGGTCGGGGGCGCCGTTGCGGCTAGGCTGGCGGAAAGCTTGAGACATGTCATGGCCGTGCCACCGGGCGCTGCTATGGTCGGCCCTCAAGCCCAATCCGGCATCGGGGAACGGCAGAGGACAGAAGGAAGGCCATATGACCATCCGCAACCTGCACCACCTGTTCAAGCCGTCATCCATCGCCCTGATCGGCGCCAGCCGCCGCCCCCACACCGTGGGCGCGGTGGTGGCCCGCAACCTGTTCGCCGGTGGTTTCGACGGCCCCATCATGCCGGTGAACCCGCAGGAACGCTCCATCGAGGGGGTGCTCACCTATCCCGACGTGGCGTCGCTGCCCGTGGTGCCGGATCTGGCCGTCATCTGCACCCCGCCCTCCACCGTGCCGGAGCTGATCCGCCAGCTGGGCGAGCGCGGCACCAAAGCCGCCGTGGTCATCACCGCCGGCTTCGCCGAGCTGGGGGAGGCGGGCAAGGCCCTGCAGCAACAGGTGCTGGACGCCGCCAAGCCGCATCTGCTGCGCGTGGTCGGGCCCAACTGCCTGGGCGTCATGGCGCCCGGCAACGGCCTGAACGCCAGCTTCGTCCACGTGCCGCCGCTGAGGGGCGACATCGCCCTGCTGGCGCAGAGCGGCGCCGTCGTGACCTCGGTCGTCGACTGGGCCACGCCGCGCGGCATCGGCTTTTCCCACCTGGTGTCGCTGGGCGGCATGGCCGACGTGGATTTCGGCGACCTGTTGGACTTCATGGCCCAAGACGGGCACACGCGCGCCATCCTGCTGTATGTCGAGGCCATCGCCCATGCCCGCAAGTTCATGTCGGCCGCCCGCGCGGCGTCGCGGTCCAAGCCTGTCATCGTCATCAAGGCCGGCCGGTCGGACGAGGCGGCGCGCGCCGCCAGTTCCCACACCGGCTCGCTGGCCGGCGCCGACGCCATTTACGATGCCGCCTTCCGCCGCGCCGGCATGCTGCGCGTGGGGGAATTGAGCGAATTGTTCGACGCGGTGGAGACGCTGGCCACCGGCGTGCAGATCAAGGGCGACCGCCTGGCCATCCTGACCAACGGTGGCGGCATGGGCGTGCTGGCCGCCGACAGCCTGATCGAGCAGGGCGGCCGCCTGGCCCAGCTGTCGCCGGAGGCCATCGCCAAGCTGGACAACCTGCTGCCCCCGACCTGGAGCCACGGCAACCCCATCAACCTGCTGGGCGACGCCAACGGCAAGCGCTATGCCGACGCCCTGGCGGTGCTGCTGGAGGAGAAGGGCTGCGACGCCATCCTGGTCATGAACTGCCCCACCGCCGTCGCCGACAGTGGGGAGGCGGCACGCGCCGTCATCGATACCCTGCGCGGCAAGCGCTTCCCCGTGCTGGCCAACTGGCTGGGTGAGGGGGCGGCGGTGGAGGCGCGGCGCCTGTTCGCCGCCAACCGCATCCCCAGCTACCAGACCCCGGACGAGGCCATTCGCGCCTTCATGCACCTGGTGCGCTACCGCCGGAACCAGGATGAGCTGATGGAGGTGCCGTCCACCGTGCCGGACCAGTTCGTGTATGACGGTGTGGCGGCCCGCGTCCCCATCGAGCAGGCCCTGGCCGAGGGCCGCGCTTGGCTGTCGGAGTACGAGGCCAAGCAGGTCTTGCGCGCCTATGGCATCCCGGTGGTGGAGACGGTGACCGCCGCCAACCCCGAGGAGGCGGAGGCGGCCGCCCGCCGGCTGGCCATGCCGGGCCGGAACAGCCGGCTGGCCCTGAAGATCCTGTCGCCCGACATCACCCACAAGTCGGACCTGGGCGGCGTGGCCCTGAACCTGGCGCCCGACGAGGTGCGGCTGGAGGCGGAGGCCATGCTGGCCCGCATCCGCGCGGCAGCCCCCGGCACCCGCATCGAAGGCTTCACCGTGCAGCAGATGGCCCACATGCCGGGGGCGGTGGAGCTGATCGTGGGCATGACCGACGATCGGCTGTTCGGCCCCGTGCTGGTGTTCGGCCAGGGCGGCACGGAGGTGGAGGTGGTGCAGGACAAGGCGCTGGCCCTGCCGCCGCTGAACATGAACCTGGCGCGCGACATGATGGCCCGCACCCGCGTCCACAAGCTGCTGCAGGGCTATCGCCACCGGCCGCCGGCCGACCTGACGGCCATCGCCCTGACGCTGAACAAGGTGTCGCAACTGGTCATCGACTTCCCCGAGATCCAGGAACTGGACATCAATCCGCTGTACGCCGGGGCGGACGGCGTCATGGCCCTGGACGCCCGCATCCGCGTGGCGCCACCGCTGGAGCCGGGGGCGGCGCGCTTGGCCATCCGCGCCTATCCGAAGCGGCTGGAGCAGCATGTCCAAATCCATGATGGGCGCGAGTTCCTCATCCGGCCCATACGGCCGGAGGATGAGCCGCTGATCCATGACATGATCGCCCGCACCGCCATCGAGGACATCCGCCTGCGCTTCTTCGCGCCCATGCGACGCCTGTCGCGCGCCATGGCCGCCCGCCTGACCCAGATCGACTATGACCGCGAGATGGCCCTGGTCGCCATCGCCCCCGACCCGGCGCCACCAGCGGCCGAAGGGTCGGATTTGCGCCCGGGCGACGAGGCCATCTTCGGCACCGTACGCATCACCGCCGACCCGGACAACGAGAAGGCGGAATACGCCGTCCTGGTGCGCAGCGACATGAAGGGCAAGGGCCTGGGCTATCTGCTGATGACCCGCATCCTGGACTACGCCCGCACCCGCGGCATCCGCGAGGTGTTCGGCGAAGTGCTGCGCGAAAACGTCACCATGCTGCAGATGTGCCGCGACCTGGGCTTCAAGCAGACCGACTATCCGGACGACCCGGGCATTGTCGAGGTGCATTACACATTCGGTTGAGCCTTTGGCGGCGGCCGGGCGCAGGCTTGCGCATCCATCCAGACAATCGCCGACGTCCTGTTCATCTGGTATCCCCGCCATAAAACGTGGCGCTGGATGTCCTTCAGATTGCAAATCAACTTTCCGCTTGCTCTCTCGCGCACCATATTCTAACTGGTCCACAATGGTGTTCGTAGCACCGACGTAGAGATGCAAGGTCTGATGCTTTTATTAAATGGTTGAACGATCTTCCCTTTGTCGTCTTACGAATTTTTGCAGAGTGTTTATCTATTATCTCTTTTAGAAGTTAAAGGTGTTAATTTGCAACATATCGACCAAGAAAATAGCCGCATTGGATTTCGGCCGCACGTTCAGGGATTGCGCGCAATCGCCATAATCGCCGTCGTTTTATTTCATTTTGGCGCAACAAATTTGTCTGGAGGGTTTGTTGGCGTAGATATGTTTTTTGTTATATCTGGATTTTTGATATCATTAAGCATAAATAAAGATATAGGGAATAAAAATTTCTCCATTACATCTTTTTACAAAAAGCGCGCAATTCGAATTCTTCCGGCGTCCATTTTTACAATATTTATAACTTCTATTATTTCATACAGTATTTTGGGCCCGAACCAGCTTCACGACTTCGGAAAATCAACGATATTTTCCCTGATATACGTTCCAAATATTTATTTTTATACCGCTTCGGGTTATTTCGCGCCTGCAGCCACCGATATCCCCCTCCTTCACTATTGGTCTCTGGGCGTTGAGGAACAGTTTTACCTCCTCTATCCGCCAATCACCCTGATATTGACTCGCCTTTTCCCGAAGAGATTTCCGGTTGTATTATTATTTTTATTCCTATTTTCTTTGATCGGAGAGTTGATTGTAAGAAATCATGACCCTGACGCGGCATTCTATCTGCTGCCTTTTCGGGCCTTTGAACTGTTGATTGGCTGCATACTGGCGACGGTGGCTAATAAGGTGGTCCTGGCTCCCAAAATGGTAGCGCCAATATCTTACGCCGGCCTCCTGCTGATCATCCTCAGCATGGCGCTTATCGACGAAGCCATGTCGTTCCCTGGGGTTGTCGCCCTCATTCCCTGTCTTGGCACCGCCCTCGTCATCTGGGGTGGGGAAAATGGGAAAACCGCCCTGTCCCGCTTCATCGGATCAGGGCCGTTCAAGTTCATCGGCAACATCTCCTATTCATTGTACCTGGTGCATTGGCCCGTCCTGGTATTGTGGCGGCATCTCGCACCAGGCGCGGATTCCGCGATCTATATCGCTGTCTCTTTGATCACGTGCACCTTCCTGGCGTGGCTAAGCTATCAATTCATAGAGCAGCCCTTCATAAGAAGGCGCGTCAGGGGGCAGCTCGCCCCGGCTTTGATCGTGGGCACCGCCCTACCCGTGCTCGCCTTCGGGGGCTTGGTCATCGCCAATCAAGGCTACCCGTCGCGTTTCAACGACAGCGCACGCGAGGTGATGGCCGGCAAGGACACCATTGACGCCTTCCTAAAAGGCATCAGGAAGGGAACGTGCTTCATCGACATCGACAATCACGTTTCTGATTTCGATGAGAAAAGCTGCCTGGGTCAGAAACCATCGGATCCCATTCTGTGGGGCGACAGCACGCTGGCCCATTTGTATCACGGCCTTGCTCCGCGCGCCCAGGAGTACGGCGCCACCCTGGGCCAACTGACCAGCTCAGGATGTCCGCCCATTTTGGACCTTGTGGTTCCCAAGCGGCCCAACTGTCTGGAATTCAATCATCTGGCTTTTCAGATGATCCTGTCCCACAAACCCCAACGGGTCATCCTCGGTGGCGCCTGGGTGGAAAGCATGCTGCCAGAGTTGGACAAGACCATCCTTCGCCTGAAGGAGGCCGGCGTGTCCGTCATCGTGTTGGGACCGCCTGAAATGTTTCTGAGGCCCGTGCCCACCATCCTGACAGAAAGGCGACAGAAGGGAGACCGATCCATCTTCCCCGGAAACGATCTCAATAGATCTGTTTCCAAAGACTTGGACAGTTTGCTGGCGCAGCATTTCAAGGGCGGTGAGGTACGGTATATTTCAACGACCAGCGTTGTCTGTGGGGGCGCGGAGAAATGCATCATGGCGTTGGGCGATACACCGGTTTACCTGGATTTCGTCCATTTGACGACGACCGGCTCTCTGTACTATGGGCAAAGATTGGCACCTGATCTTTTCTCTGAAACAAAGGCTTTTCTAGCCAATCACACCTTGCTCACCCCCTGATCAAGCCGGGCATCACACCCGCGCTCGGCACATGGCGGCACCAGGCCCTATACCTGAGGGCCATATTGACTTGCCCATGGAGCGGGCGTTGAGTCGTTCGCATGATTGTCCCGCCCATCACCGCCCAGGCCGTGCCGACCCCGGTACTGACGCCGCAGCAGCAGTCGCCGACGCAGAACCCGTCGTTCCTGGCGGCTGTCGCGGGCGCGCAAGGGGCGGCCAAGCCGGTGGCGACGCAGACGGCCAACGCCGCCCAGCCCACCGGCAAGTCGGAAGCCGGCAAGGACAACCGCAGCGGCACCGACACGGGCCAGTCGACCGACACCGGCGCCAACGCCGTCCGCGCCCGCAGCAGCGCCCACCCCTGGCGCGGCCAGATGCTGGACGTGACTGTTTAGTTTTCCCTCAGGCGCCGGGCGGCCACATCCGTGGCCTTGGCTATCCTTGTAACTTGAATGAGGCCGCGTCGGGTAAGCTACCAGACGCGGTGGCAGGCA